>CAZJBO010000047.1:0-12045 GCA_964544075.1 uncultured Anaerolineae bacterium | reverse complement strand
CGACATGACCAAAGACCCCGGACGCTTCCGGGCTGCCGAGGCACGCGCAACCCGCAGCTGGCTCGGCGCGCCGATCTTGGGCAAGGAAGAGGTCGTAGGGCTGCTCACGCTCGAAAAAGTCGAGACGAACTTCTATAAGCCACACCACGAACAACTCGCTTTGGCCTTCTGTAACCAGGCAGCGGTGGCGCTTGAGAACGCGCGCTTGTTTGAGGAAGCATCACAACGCGCCGACACGCTCGACCGCCAGACCCAACGCCTGACGCAGCTCAACCGTCTATCGCAGCGCCTGGCGCAAAGCCTGGACGTGAGCAGCGCACTGCAAGTAGCTTTGGACGAGGCCGCCGCGACGCTCGAAATCTCAAAGGGCTGCGCGATTCTGTTCGAGCAAGAGACAAACGGCGGGCGCAAGGTCGCCGAATATCCGCCACGCTTTATCGCCGAGCCGCCCTTCATCAAACTGGAAGGCTGCCCGATCTTGGCACATATACGCGAGACCGGCGCTTGGGTCGCCATAGAGGATGCCGAGACGGACACCTTCGCCGCATCGCTACCCAACCTCCTGGACGGCCAAGATGCAAAGTCGGCGCTCATCGTGCCGCTTGGCATCGGCGGACAGACAACCGGCGTTCTGATCCTGTACGAGACCGAAGCACAGCGCTACTTCACGCCCGAACAACTCGAACTTGTCCAGACCTTCGCGGGGCAGGCCGCAGCCGTGGTGCAGACCGCGAGCTTCTTCGAGCAAGCCGCACTGCGCACCCAAGAGCTGGAGATGCTCTTTGAGAGCGCCACGGTCACTTCGGGGGTCCTACAGCTAGACGAGATGTTTAGCATCGTCACCCAGCAAATGTTCCAAGCACTCGGCGGCGATACCTGCACGATCTACTTCTGGGACGAGATTCACCAGTGTATCGAGGTTAACAACCACGTAGACCGGCGGCCTGAACCAAGCTATAGGCTTGAGCCGGGCGCACTGCTTGAGACCGGCAAATACCCCGCTCTGGCGAAGGTGCTCTTGGAACGACAGCCCCTGGTTGTGCATCGAGACGACGCAGAGGCCGACCCCGCCGAGATCGCCCGGCTCGAAAGCCAGGGGATGTATGGACGGGTGGTGCTGCCCCTAGAAGTGCGCGAAACATCAATCGGCTTGATCGAAGTACAGACCGCCGATCCCAAACACACCTTGCCCAGCGTGCTCCGGGTGGCGCGCACGCTCGCGAACAACGGCGCTACCGGCATCGACAACGCCCGCCTACAAGCCGAGACACAAGCCTCTGTCGAACGACAGTTCGCCTTGCAAGAGATCATCCAGCGCCTCGCGAAGGTGACGACGAACCTGGACGCGATGTACGAAGTCTTGCAGCGCCACTTGCCGATTCTCTTGGGCGCGCGGTCGATGTACCTGGCCTTGCACGACCAAGACAAACAGCTAATCACCTATCCGCTGGCCCTACGCGACGGGGAGCCTGAAGACATCCCATCCCACGCACCGGGCGATGACCCCGTATCTTGGATCATCCACACCCGTCTGGATATGCTGGCTTCGGGCAACGTGGAACAGGTCATGAAAACCGACGCGATCAAACCCTGGGATGCCGGGTTGGTGGGATATTGCGGCGTGCCGATAATCGCCGGCGAAGTGATATACGGCGCGCTGGCGGTGCGCGACTTTGACAACCCTTATGCGTTCAACTGGTCGGACCAGACGATGCTCCAGTCTATCGCCGGGCAGGTTAGCATGACGCTGGAGAAAGCCAACCTCCTCATCAACCTGGAGGAAGCGGTAGCCGAGCGCACGCGCGAGCTTGAATCTGAGACCGCGCAGAACCTGGCGATCCTAGAAGGCGTCGCCGACGGCGTGATGGTCGTAGACCGCAGCGGAGAGATCATCCTATTCAACGAAGCTGCCGAGATGATCTTGGAACTCGACCGGGCGGATGCGCTCGGCAAATCCATCCGTGACCTGGCCGGCGTGTTTGGCAGCGCGAGCCGTAACTGGCTCCACTCTATCGATGCATGGGCGGAAGATATCTCCGGCTATAAACCGGGCACCTTCCTGAGGGAAACCCTGGACCTCGACAAACGCCACGTGAGCGTCCACCTCTCGCCCTTCACCATGCAAGGCGAGTTTATCGGGGTGGTTGCGGTGATCCGTGACATCACGCGCGAGGTCGAGGTAGACCGGCTCAAGAGCGAATTTGTCTCGACCGTCTCACATGAGCTGCGCACGCCCATGACTTCGATCAAGGGCTATGCCGACTTGATGATAATGGGCGCCGCCGGGCCGCTCAACGAAGGCCAGATGAAGTTCTTGGATACGATCAAAAGCAACGCCGACCGCCTGAGTTCTCTGGTAAACGATCTGCTGGACATCTCGCGCATCGACCAGGGGCGCGTATCGCTAAACGTAACGTCGGTTTTGATGCACAGCGTCATAGAAGACGTGTTGAGACATCTCAGGGGCCGTATGGAAGGCGAAAACAAGGAAATGGTGGTAAAACACCATGTACCGGACGACCTGCCCCCCATCGAGGCAGACCGGGCGCGCCTGATCCAGATCGTCACCAACCTGGCCGACAATGCCTTCAACTATACGCCCGAAGGCGGCACGATCGACATCTCGGTTGTACGTGAAGGCGACACACACGTCAAGGTAAGCATTAGCGACACCGGCATCGGCATCGAACGTCAGGCCATCCCCCGGCTATTCGAACGTTTCTACCGGGGCGAGGACCCGCTGGTCTTCGAGACCTCCGGGACCGGCTTGGGCTTGGCGATCGTAAAGGAGCTGATAGAGATGCACGACGGCGAGGTAGAGGTCGAGAGCGTGCTTGGCAAAGGCAGCACCTTCTCGGTCACCCTTCCCTTGCGACAGAGGAAGGAAGACAAGAAGTGAGCGCGAAGCAGACAGATAGCCGGGAGGCAGCATCTCCTGGGTAGCAATACAAACAAAACCTGTCGAAGCGCGTTAAAATAGGAAGTGTTGTTACGCAGAGTAACAGTTAGGTCGAGAATATTATGGCAAAAATAATGATTGTAGAAGACGAACGCGACATCCGTGAACTGGTGACTTATACACTACAATTCGCCGGTCACGAGGTGGTGCAGGCCCGCAACGGGCTTGAGGCAGTCGAGCTTGCCCCTCAGATCATGCCCGACATCATATTGACCGATGTGCGGATGCCTAAGATGAGCGGGTATGAGGCTTGTATCGAACTGCGGAAACTAGAAGAGTTCAAGGATACCCCGATCATCTTCCTCTCGGCACGCGGCCAGGAAGAGGAGATTCAGCAGGGCCTGGAGGCCGGCGGCACCGAGTATATCTTAAAGCCGTTTGCGCCGGATGAACTAACCCGACGGGTGGCAGAACTGCTAGAAAAGTATAGCTAAGTGTTTGTGATTAGGAAGCTCGATGAGCGCAGTAGCAATCGGTAACGACTTAATACATTATGAAGTCTTGGGGCGAGGCCGCCCGGTCATCCTGGTACATGGCTGGCTGGGTTCCTGGCGCTATTGGATTTCGACCATGCAACAGCTCTCGACCAAGTTCCGCACCTATGCGCTCGACCTATGGGGCTTTGGCGATAGCAGCAAGTTCGGCACAGACGACGATCGCTACAACTTGGATGCCCAAGTTGAGCTGCTAGAGGGCTTCATGGAACGCCTGGGCATCTCAAAGGCCGCCTTGATCGGGCATGGATTGGGCGCAGCCGTGGTCATCCGCCACAGCGCCAAGCACCCCGACCGCATCCCGCGCGTGGTTGCCATCAGCCCGCCGATGCAGGGCGGTTGGGTCAGCGATAAGTTGATCGGCATGGCACAGAACGCCGAGCTTAAAAGCCTGGTGCCGAAGAACCTCAGCGATACTGCCGCGCTCGAAGCCGAGGTCGATAAAGTCGATATTCACGCCATAATCAAAAGCGTGCTTAGCATCAGCGGGGACGACCCCGACAACGGCACTCATGCTGCCCTCGACCTACGCGCAGAACTCAAAAACATCTTGGATGGCGAAGGCGCAACCCCCAAAAATATGTGCATGATGCTATATGGCGGACAAGATGTCCTAATCCGCCTGCCGGAAGACGAAGCCTTCGAACGGCTCTTGACCGAAGCGCACCTGGCAGACCATGAACGATTGCTGCGCATCATCCTCGAAGAATCCAGCCACTTCCCGATGCTGGACGAAGCCAACAAGTTCAACCGCCTGATGACGGAATTCCTGGGGGTGCGCACCGCTGCCGAGCTGAAACTCTTACAGCCAAAGGAGCAGTGGCGGCGGCGAATGCGCTAGCGAGAACCCGCGTGACACGGCGAGGGGCGGTCCATCACTAGCATGGACCGCCCCTCGCGGTTTTATGCGACCTGACCTATCTGTGTTATTCGTCCGTATCAGGTGGCGACGTCTCGACCATCGGCACTGTTTGGCCCATCAAGGTCTCGATGTCAAAAAGGAAGGGGCTGTTGCTGGGGATGATGACCATCCGCACATTGTCGCCCAGCTCATCAATATAGCGCCACTGGAGGAGCATCGGGTTCTGGCTAAGCTGCTCGTTGATGAGGCGCAGCGCCTCGGCCTCGGCTTTGGCACGGAGCAAGGTCGCCTCCGCCTCACCCTCGGCCCGCGCAATGACTGCATCACGCTCACCCTTCGCCCGTGTGACGGAGGCGTCGGCAGCGCCCTCTGCTGATTTGCGCACCGCCTCGGCCTCGTTCGTGGCGCGTTCGACATTCTGCTCGGCGATCTGTTTGGCCTCGACCGCTGCCATGAATTCCTCGCCAAAGGCAATATTGCGCACCGCCAGATCAACCAACACCACGCCCTCGGCCTGCAGGCGGGGGCCTAAAGCCTCGATGATTGTCGGCGCCAACAGCTCACGCTGGCTATAAACCTCCTGGATGTTCATATCAGAGATCGCGTCGCGCACCTCGGCGCGTGTGAAAGGCACAACCGCGCCTTCTTCATAGCCGTTGAGCCACTTTTTATACACATCGTTGACCGTCTCCGGTGTGATACGATAGATCACCGTTATGTCGATGGTGACAGCCTGCCCATCGTTTGTGCGTGCCGTGATCGCCGAGAGCGACCCGGTATCCTCGTCAGAGAGTGTGACGCTTTGGCGATGTGTGGGATAGATGGTCACCTCGTCAACAAAAGGCAGAATCCAGTTAACGCCGGGGCCAAGCGGTATATTGACGATGGAGTCTTCGTCACCGCCCACCGAACGGAACACAACCCCCACTTCTTGCGGGTTGAGGATAACTAGACTCGCGCCGAGGATGGCAAAGGAAAAGCCCAAAAATGCGCCGAAGAGTATCAATATAACGCCGGGCCTCACGGATTGTTGTTTCGAGGCATTTGATATAGCGAAAAACACACCGATAACCGCGACCGCCCACCCCACAAGCGACAAAAGGCCGATTATGCCGTTTATATCATCCACTGTTTTTTCTCCTTAAGAAGTCGGTCTGTAAATATACCCTTATTGTAACGCAAGTCTCGCGTGCGCGGCTTGCAACATCTATTTGCATCATCGTTCAATACCCCAGGCCGAGCAGCTGCCTACATATATACATACGCACGCCGAGAGCGGCGGTTGCAACACATCTCCGTTGGCACCGCGCCTAACCTATGCCATTCCAGACTTGACCGGTACCCGATTGTTCATACCCAAAACATACCCGAAAAGATTGTTTCGCTCCACATGATGCGTTATCATCTGTCGGGTCTGTTTCTCTCATAACTCTGGGGGCAAATATGGGCGCATACATCGTCAGAAGGCTGCTGCAAGCCATACCCACACTGTTTGGCATCACGATCATTTCCTTTCTCCTCATGCTCGCCGCGCCGGGCGACCCCATCGCCATGATTACCTTTAACCCCGACTCTAGCCCGGAGGCCGCCACTAAGCTGCGTCGTCAGCTTGGTCTCGACCAACCGGCATTAGTCCAATATGTCTATTGGCTGGTCGGCAACACTTGGGTACACATCGACATAGACGGCGACGGAGAGGGCGATGTGTACGGGGTGCGCAAGGGGGTTATACGCGGCGACCTCGGCAAATCGCTCCAGCACAAACGCCCTGTGAGCGAACTCATCATCGAACGCATCCCTGCCACGCTGACGTTGACCCTGACCGCACTGATCGTAGGCTACCTGATCGGCATCCCGATCGGGGTGCTCTCGGCAGTGCGTCCGCGCGGCTGGTTCGACCAGTTCTCACGGGTCCTCTCGGTGATAGGCAACGCCGTGCCGGGCTTCTGGCTGGGCCTGATCTTGATAATGATCTTCAGCGTGAAGCTAGACTTGCTCCCCATGAGCGGGTTGCGCACAATCAGGGGCGGGAACCATTCGAAGCTCGAACTTTGGGACCTTGTCCAACACATGGTCATGCCGGTGACCGTCCTATCTCTGGGCACCATCGCCGGGATATCGCGCTTCATGCGTGCCGAAACCATTGAAGTGCTGGGGCAAGATTATATCCGCACCGCGTTCTCCAAAGGGCTGCGCGAGCGGGAAGTATGGTGGGGGCACGCGCTCCGCAATGCGCTCATCCCCATCGCCACCTTCATAGGCCCCGCCATCGGCGGGCTGCTGGGCGGCGCGGTCATCATCGAACAAGTGTTTAGCTGGCCGGGGATGGGCCGCCTGGTAATCGGCGGTGTGTTCCAACGCGACTATCCGCTCATCATGGGCAGCGTGGTCTTTGGCGCCGTGCTGTATATCTCTGGTGTACTTATATCGGATATCCTCTACGCCCTGGTAGACCCACGGGTGCGCTTGAGTTAAGGATCAACAAAAATGAGCGTCAACACCACCACACAATCGGTCGCAGAGATAGAAAACCGCAAAATACGCTCGCTCTGGGAGAACGCCTTCTGGTACATCGTCCACGACCGCCTGACGATGATCGCGCTGTCTGTGCTGTTCACCCTGACGCTGCTTTGCTTCCTCGGCCCCCCCATAGTCGAGGGCATCTTCCATGTCGATGTGAACCGCATCAACGTCACCGATAAGTTCAAGCCGCCCGGCGATGAATATGTCTTGGGCACCGACAACCTGGGACGCGACCAACTGATCCGCTTGCTGTACGGCGGGCGCATCTCGCTATCCATCGCCTACGCCGCCAGCGTGATGTCTATCAGCATCGGCGTTACGATCGGCACCATCGCGGGGTATTTCGGCAAGGTTGTCGATGATATCATCGTGTGGTTCATCAACACTCTAACCTCGGTCCCCACCATCTTCCTACTACTGATCGCCTCGACGATCTGGTCACCCTCAGCAGGGGTCCTCATCTTGATTCTGGGCGCGTTGGGCTGGGTGGGCACCTGCCGACTTGTGCGCGGTGAGGTGATGGCGCTCAAAGAGCGCGAGTATGTCACGGCGGCGCGCGCAGTCGGTGCCCCGGTCTGGCGCTTGATGTGGAACCACATCTTCCCCAACGTGCTATCCATCGTCATAATCTCCCTGGCGATCGATGCAGGGGTATTGATCCTGATCGAATCGGGCTTGAGCTTTCTGGGCATCGGCGTGCAGCAACCCACACCAACCTGGGGCAACATGCTAACCAAGTCGCGCTCATACTTCCAACACGGCCCACACCTGGTCATATGGCCGGGCTTGCTCATCACCGCCACGGTGTTGTGCTTCTATCTGGTCGGCGATGGCTTCCGGGACGCACTAGACCCCCGCTCACATTACTGAGACACGCAACACTCCGAGGATCGAGAAGGCGCCAAGCCCCCAAGTGAATAGACACAAAAAAACAGCCTCACCTGATTTCTCAGGTGAGGCTGTCTGCTGTTAGGCTTGTTGGCCTAGTATGTCATTATTCGCCAATTGTCCAGGCTTCCGGATCGGTTGACTGGCCCCACCACGGGCCTAGCTCATAGCCACTAATGCGGCTGTTCCACACGTGGACCTGGCTGGGCGAGACGGTGAAGTCGTAGGCGACATCTTCTTGCAAGATGCGCTGCATTTCCATATAGAAAGGCGCGCGGTCTTCGTTCGCACAGCCCGGAGTATTCCGGCCCTCTTCTAGCAGAGCGTCTACTTCGGGGTTGACGTAGGAAGACATATTAAAGCCCGAACCAACAATGTCGTTGGTGCTGTTCGCGATGTTGCCGGCAATGCCGTCGGGATCAGGAGGCGAGCCGCCGCCAAACCCGACAACCAATGCGTCGAACTCTTGGCCCAGAAGGACCTCGATGAAAGCGCCCCACTCCAGCGGGCTGATGGTGACATCCATGCCCAGCTGTGAGAGCTGGTCTTGCGCGATCAGTGCGATGTTATCCCACAGATCAACAACGCCAGGGCTGTAAAGAATCTCGAAGCTGAGCGGCTCGCCGTCCTTCTCGCGGATGCCGGTCTCTTCGTTCATCAGCCAGCCGGCCTCGTCCAGGAGTTCCGCCGCGCGTTCGGGGTCATAGGGCCAGGGGTCCAGCTCGGTGTTGAAAGCCCAGGAGATCGTGGGGATGACCGAGGCAACGTTTATCACGCCTTCACCGTCCAGAGTGGCCAGGACGTCTTCTTTGCTGAAGCCCAGCGCCACAGCCTGGCGTACGCGCACATCGCCGAAGATGGGATGTGGGTCTTGTTCGATTGGGTTGCCCTCATCATCATAGGCGTCTTGCGGGTTATCAGGGTCTGCCCAGTTCATCGCCAAGAGCGGGGTGTTGTTTAGGGGGTAGGAGCCGTAGGTGAACTGGTCATACTCACCAAGCTGTTTGAACTCATCGGGATACATGAAGGCATAGTCCACTTCGCCCGCGAGCAGCATCTGGTTTGTGATAGCGGGGTCGCTCACGATGCGGTTGATGAGGTACTTGATGTGCGGTTCGCCACCGAAGTAGTCGGGGTTGGCGACAAACAACTGATACTCATCGGCTTCTCTTTCTTCCAGGATATAGGGGCCGCCGCTGATGTCAGGCTCGGTGTTCATGAGGTTGTCGTTCACGTCGCTGAAGTCGGGCGCGAACTTGTGTGCCGGGACGATGTAGACAGGCAAGCCGCCCAAGAAGGTGCAATCTACCTCTGACAAGACGAACTCCACGGTGTGGTCGTCAATGACGTTGATAGATGCTACCGCTTCGACGTCGCCTTTGCGCGGCGATTCTACCAGGTCGGAACCCATGGCATCATAAGTAAACTTGATGTCGTTCGCCGTGATGGGTGTGCCGTCGCTCCAGACCGCGTCTTCCCGGATGTAGAAGGTGTAGGTGAGGCTATCGTCGGAAATCTCCCAGGTCACCAGGCTTGGTATCAGTTCGGCAGTGAAGGGATCGACATTGTACAGCTGGGGGTAGATGAACTGGATAGCATTGAACGAGCCACCGTCAACGGCGAGGATGGGGTTGAAGGTAACGACGTCGTAGGATTGGGCGAGAACAACAGTCTCTTCATCTTGAGCCACCGCAGCGGGCACCAGCATAGCGGCGACAACAAACAGGACTAAGAGCAATGCAAACTTTTTCATGGCTAAGGGTTTCTCCTCCTTATGCAAAGACAAAAGCGGATCATTGAACGGTTAGGTAGACAATCAATCAAATAGCACTCCTTTTTGTTATATTGGTCTCGAACCCTCTGATAGTGGCATAAGTATGCTCGAAAGTATCTTCTGGGGCAAGAAGTACCGGGACCAGACGCCGTGTGCACCCCTTAGCTTTGGCGCAAAAACTCAGCAGCGGCGAGGCCGGCGCAAGTCTGTACCCCCACAAGGCTACGGATGGGCAACACGCGGTAATCAAGCTCGTCTTCCAGCGCTGCGCCCATCTCCTCCAACCGCGCACTTGCCTGGTCGCGCGTCTGGAGAATGCGGGGGCTGTCGTTACCATCCGCCAGCTCGTCATCCATCATGCGCGCAAACATGCCCAAGATCAGCAAACGATAGAAGCGCGGCACCAGCAGGTTGCTGAACAACTCCGCTTGCGTGGCGGGCCGGTTGGTTTCATCGGCGGTCTGCGCCCACTGCCGGTCGGCTTCGCGCCACTTCTTGCCCGTCTTCAAGAAGGCCTCGACTGCCCGGCGTGTGGGGGTCTCTAGGTGCAAATCATCATGCACCGCCTCCAACCGCGTCTCGATCCAAGCATCGAAGTCGTCCGCTATCGCCAGCTTCTGCAAGATAGCGTCGCGGCGCAGCATCTCCGTAGGCGTCTGGTCGTTCACACGCGGGTCATCGAAGTAAGGCATCTCGACCACAAGGGTAAATGTGCCGTGGCGTTGCGCATATTCATCACTGGACGCGCCGGCGCGCAGCACCTCGGCGGGGTTGGGAATGCCGTGCTTCTCCAGATGGTCATACATCTCGCCGACCTGCAGCATCCGATAGATCGACTGTGCGAAGGCTTGAGCGTTGCTCACCTCCGGCTCGCCCTTGTCGAGCGCCAACCCAAACCACTCCGGCAGCGCATGGAAGGTGTCGTATAACGGCTCGCACGGGCGCGTCACATAGTAATACACTCCGCCGAATCCGGCATTGTGCAGCGAATACATGAGTGTCGGTTTAACCTCATCGATCACACGCATCAGCGCCCGTGTTTCTGGCAATGTTTGGTCAAACTTGAGGTTCTTATAGTTGACCGGGAAGGTCCACTCGACCTGGTCAAACGGGGCGGGGCGGAAGAAATGCCGTGCATAATTACGCGGGGTGAAGGGACCTTTGAACCATCCCTCGTTGAGCCGCATCCCGTCGGCATCGATCGATTTGATAAAGTGCCATGTATAACCCAGCTCTTGGCGCAGCGCAGCGTCTTCACAGAGGCGGCGGCTGAGAAATTCAATCGTCATGGTGCCGATAGGTTCGTTAGGATGAGGGCCGCCAAAGACAAACGCTTGTTCTGGGCCACCGGCGATAGTCAACAGCTCGATGGGGTCGCCACGCCGGGTCTCCCCCACCACACGCAAGCTCGCCAGATCGGGGAAGTCCTCAACCAATCGGTGGCTCGAAGCATTCAACTCATCGACGGTGAGGAAAACCTTATAGTCGGGAATATCGGCGGCAATTTGTCGAAGATCCACTGCTTTCTCCTTGAAGTATAGCCAAATCAGGTCTGTGTCATGCAGGGATTGTAACATAGATCAAGGCGAAAACAGCCGATATTAAGGGCAATCTCGGCCCGTCGGGAGCGTGCAAAGTCGATGGGTCGGCGCGTTCACACGCCGGCGAGGTCGATACCTATCGGACAGTGGTCAGACCCCATAACATCCGGCAGGATGTATGCCGAGATGACACGATCCCTGATGTCCTCGCTCACGAAGAAGTAATCGATACGCCAGCCCACGTTACGCGCGCGCGCGCCGGAGCGAAAGCTCCACCAGGTATAGTTGCCGGGCGCGTGATTGAACAAACGGAAGGTATCGACATACCCGGCGGCGATGAACTCGTCTATCCATGCGCGCTCTTCGGGCAAGAAGCCCGATACCCTCTCGTTTGCCTTCGGGCGCGCCAGATCGATTGGCCTGTGCGCGGTATTCACATCACCGCACACAATGAGGCTCTTGCCCTCTGCCCGCAAGCCCTCGGCATATTCCAGGAAAGCCGCGTAGAAATCCATCTTATAACGCAAGCGCTCCTCCGACGCCTTGCCGTTAGGAAAGTATACGTTCAGGAGCGTGAAGTCCGGGTAGTGCGCAGCCAACAAGCGACCCTCACGGTCAAAGCGCGCAATGCCCATATCCCGCTCGACGGTGTCGGGCGCGCGTTTGCTATAAATCGCCACACCGCTATACCCCTTCTTCTCGGCAGACGAGAAAGCCGCCGTATAGCCATCAAGGGGGCGTAGCTCTTCGGGGAGCTGTGCCTCGCGTGCTTTGGTCTCTTGCAAACAAATGATGTCGGGGTCGGCACGGCGCACCCAATCGACGAAGCCTTTTTTATGCGCTGCGCGTAGACCGTTTACATTCCATGATATCAGTTTAATCGGTGTCATGTCCTCTCTACCCTCAGTTTATAGATTCGACATATCAAACTGCTCAAGCTCGCTTTCCATGCGTCCATGAATACCTCCCGCCGGGCATGAGATTGCTTGCCTCAAACTGGCATC
>CAZJBO010000046.1:0-12064 GCA_964544075.1 uncultured Anaerolineae bacterium | reverse complement strand
CACAGATCGCATCAGAGGTCGGCGAAGACCCCGATACCCTCATCGCCGATAAGCGCTACGAATATATCGGGACGGTCGTTAAGCAGGCCGTCACACGTCCGCCGACGCACGCGACACGCTCGGACAAGATCGATCAGATCGTGACACATCGCTGGCTCGGTATACCGATTCTCCTGATGTCTATGTGGCTGGTGTTTCAATTCGTCGCCAATGTCAGCGCTCCGATGCTCGATTGGGTAGACGGGACGGTCGGCGGTCCGGTCACGCGCTGGATAGCCGCGCTGCTGGATGTATTGGGCTTAAGCGGCACGTGGGTTGAGTCTCTGGTGATAGACGGCATCATCGCCGGGGTGGGCGGAGTGCTGGTCTTTGTGCCGGTGCTATTCTTCCTATACTTCGCCATCGCCCTGCTCGAAGATTCCGGCTACATGGCGCGCGCGGCCTTCGTGATGGATGGCTTCATGCGCCGTTTGTTGGGGCTGCACGGCAAGAGCTTCTTGCCGATGTTGGTCGGCTTTGGCTGCACGGTCCCCGCGATCTATGCTACGCGCACACTTGAGAACGAGACCGACCGTAAACTCACCGGCTTCCTGACCACGTTTATGAGCTGCGGCGCGCGCCTACCGGTCTATGTGATCTTTGGCGCGGTGTTCTTCGGTTCGGCGTCGGGCGGCATGGTCTTCGGCATGTATGTGCTAGGCGTCGTCATGGCGGTGCTGACCGGCTTTTTGTTGAAAAAGACGGCATTCAAAGACAAACCCGCACCGCCCTTCGTGATGGAACTGCCGCCCTACCGCGCCCCGACCATCAAGGGCATGTGGATTTATATGTGGAAACACATCGCAGAGTTTCTGCGCAAGGCATCGACGGTTATATTGGTTGCATCTATCGCACTTTGGTTTCTGATGGTGCTTCCGGGGCGGGCAGGAGTCGGCAAGTTTGGTGATGTCGCGCTGCAGGACAGCATGTTTGCATCTGTGAGCCGGGTCGCTGCACCGATTTTCGCGCCGGCAGGGTTTGATAATTGGGAGGCCACCGGCGCACTGATAACCGGATTCGTTGCCAAAGAGGTAGTGGTTTCAACCCTGAATCAAGTCTATGTCGGTGAGGATAATGCAGCCGAGGCAGAAGCGACGCCCACCCTGGGCGATGATCTTGGTACAATCGTCGTCGGCTTTGGTGAGGCTGTCGTGTTGACCGCGCAAGAGGTCATCAACATCGTGCCGCGCACCGTAAACATCCTCCCCGGCATCAATATGCCGGAAGCGCATCTATTGGGCACAGAGGAAGAAGACGAAGATACAACCGGCCTGGAAGAAGCCCTTAACAATGCCTTCACGCCGCTTTCGGCGCTGGCCTACAACGTCTTCATACTGTTATATGTGCCGTGCATGGTAGCGGTTGCGGCAATGCGCCAGGAGTTCGGCAACCGTTGGACTCTCTATCAGATAATCTATACCACAAGCCTCGCCTGGGTCACCGCTGTAGTGGTATACCAGGGCGGTCGTTTGTTGGGGTTGGGATAAAGCAAGTATGGCTGTTAGTGTTTTACGCCGGGTACTGAATGTTTTCGAGGATGCAAACGGGGCACTCTCAATGGCTCAGGTTGCGCGCACGCTCGACCTAGACCCGCAGATGTTGGGTGCAATGCTGGAGCATTGGGTGCGCAAGGGCAAGCTGCGTATCGTGGATGATAGCAAGCCGGACTGCACAGCTTGCGGCATCGCGCGCAACTGTCCGTTCGCAACGAGCGTGAGAATCCCCCGGAGCTACGAGCTGGTTGTTGACAAAGTTAGCTGACTAAGTAGCTGAAACTTTGGCAGGGTGCGGAGTCTTTGCGTACTCCGCACCCTGTGTCGCGTCATCGGCGCAGCCGTCCTAGCACCATCCTCGGCACCACCCATGCCTCTCTCACACCGAGCAGCGCGCTGACCACCCAGAACGCCCCACTACCCACCGCTGTGCCCGCCGCCAGCACCACATAACACGACGCAGCGCTTAGAGCTGTCAGCACTGCATATAACACCACGCCCATCACCAGAGCCGCCGCCAACATCCGAACGATGCTATCCATCATGACACGCCCGCCCTCGGCGAAACCCGGCGAGCGGCGACGCAAGAGCAGCCACAGTCCCAACGACTCCAGCGCGGTCGCCGTCGAATTCGCCAGCGCTAAGCCCGCAGCCGGCGTGCGGGTAATCTCGCCGGGCGTGCCGATGAACTTGATGAAAAACAAACTAAACACAACGTTCAACAGCATCGCCCCTCCGCCGACCAACACCGGGGTCCGCGTATCCGAGAGCGCATAGAACGCGCGCACCAGTATCTCCACCAGACAGTGCCCCACCAGCCCCGCCGACCAGAACATCAGTATCCAGGCGGTCGCTGCGGTATCGGTGTCGGTCCAGTCCCCGCGTTGGTAGAGCACTGCAACGGTTGGTTGTGCCAGCGCGACCAGCCCCACCGTCGCGGGGATGGCTAGATACAATACGCTCTGCACGCTGGCGTTCAGCGTGCGGCTGAATTCACGCATCTGGCCGGTGACGGCCTGCGCCGAGAGGGTCGGGAAGACCGCCGTCGCTACCGACTGCGCGATGATGGCTTGGGGCATCAACATTACCTGGAAGGCGAAGGTCAACACGACGATAGAGCCTCCGGCCATATCGCTGGCAAGCGCCGTGTTCACCCAGAACATTACCTGCACGATGGCAAGACCCAGCACGCGCGGCCCCATAAGCGCCAAAACCTCCAACACACCGTCGGTACGAAGGCTAATGACGAAGCGATAGCGTGGCTCTAGCCCGCGTAAGCCGGGCAACTGTACCGCGAGGTGCAGCAGCGCGCCCAACACCGTCCCCCAGGCCAGGGCATGTACACCCAACGTCGGGGTGAGGAAAAGCGCACCGAAGATTATGCCCAGGTTGTATAGGCTGGGCGCGAGCGCCGGCAGCAAGAAGTGCTGGTGAGCGTTGAGGATACCCATCAGCAAGCCGCTGATGCCGAAGATCACAACCGTGATGAGCATGATGCGCATCAACTCGGCGGTTAGGGCCTGCTGTTCTGTCGATGCGCCGGGCACTAGCATACTTTCGGTGATCTGCGGCGCAAAGGCAAAAGCAAGCAGTGTAAGGACGAGGCCGACGAGCAAAAGCAGGTTCACGATCACGCTGGCAAGGTCCCAGGCGCGCTCGTGGTCACCCGCGTTGAGGTATTTGCTGAAGACCGGGATGAAAGCCGACCCCAACGCGCCACCGGCGACGAGTACAAAGAGGGTTTCGGGCAAGCGCTGTGCAGCGGTGAAGGCGTCTAGGGTGTTGTCGGCACCAAAGGCTGCGCCGATGGCGGAATTGCGGATCAGCCCCAGCAAGCGGCTCGCGACGAATGCCAACATTACCACGCCGGCGGCGCGTGCGATCTGCCGGCCTGAAAGAGCTGCGCCGCGTTGCGATGTCTCGTGCGGGGGGGTGTTTTGTTGTTTGTTAGTCATAGGACGGAATTATAGCGTCTTTCGTCCGGCTTTATCCATCAATGCTCAAACAAAAGCGCGGGGGGCATATTGGAGATGCTAAAGATGGATGGAAAACACCAGATCGCCGAGGGTGATTTGGTCGCCGCTGCTGAGGGGATGCGGCACATCTGGGTCGAGCCGCACGCCGTTAAGAATAGTACCGTTCTTGCTGCCCAGGTCTATCAGTACAAAGCCATCGGCAGTGCGGCGAATGATGGCATGACGCCGCGATATGCCACATTCAAAATAAGGTGTTAAGTCGAGATGCTCTCTAACCTCGCACAGTTTATCATTGAAGCGCCCCAAGACGAGCTGAGTGTTTATGAAAGCGCGCACCGGCTCTGCCGTGCCCGCTATATGCAGCTCGATCATATCTTCGGGTATGATATCGCTGTTTGCCATGACTTGTTGGCGCAAGTCTTGTAGAATCTCGTGCGTAGCACGCCTCCGAGCCTTCGGCACGACGTTGTCTGTACAAGCATCCTCATCATCCGAGAGCAACATCGTCTCGCCGGGGGAATCTACATTAGGATCATCAGGATTATCGGTCATGGGTATACCCCTCTATAGACATCGCGCCGACGGCTATTTGTCGAACTGAATACGCATCACCAAACCGCCGAGTTGAATCTCGTCGTTAGATTTGATGATGCGGGGTTTGCCTGGAGTGAGGGTTTCGCCGTTGAGGATAGTGCCGTTAGTGCTGTTCAAGTCGGTCAGAGTCATGATATTGCCGTGGCTTCTGATGGCGGCGTGCAGGCGTGATACACCTTTGTCGGTGGCTTGGTAGGGTGTAAGATCGACGTCGGGCGAGGATTGGGTTGCGCTGCCGCTCCGTCCCAGGGTGGTCTCTTGGCCGATTTCTACCCTGAGGTCGGTATACCCCTCGATGAGCAGATACACGCTCGAAGGGGCGCCGTATAAGCCCAAACCACCCGTCCCGGTTTTTTTTCTCAGCCGATCTATCTCAGACATGCGGGTAAAGACCGGTGTATAGTCATAGTTGAGCGATGCGCCACACTTGCTACATTCGGTCGCATCGAGATCGTTCTCATGTCCACATTGTGCACACAGAATGCTCATTCGACATATCCTTCAGGTGGTTGGGTGCTCTAATCGTATATCATTATACCTTCTCTTGTTTGTATCCAAAAAAAATCCTGGGGCACCGCCCAGGACAAGCGCTCTATCTCATTGTGCCACGACGCATCATAGCATGGTGGAGCGCATCAGTGCGCCATCTCCGCCACCATGCGCCACGCCATCCCCAATGCATGGTTACACACCCATACCGGCGCGTTCGCACCCTGTCCGCCAAAGCCATAGCGCCGATTGTGCTCATGTCCATCCTCGGCCATCACCGCAATCGCCGTGCCGCCGGCGCCCACCGGCGAGTCTTCGGCTGCGTCCGGCTGCGTCAGCACCGCCACCCCTATATGCGCCCCGTGTGTGCGCCGCACTTCCTCGGCGGCAAAGCAGGCCATCTCCAACAGATCATCGGGCACGCCGGGGAGCTGAGCGTGCAGCGTCGACACATCCGTGTGGGCATCTGTTGCCACGATCACATCCTCGGCGCCGGTGATCTCCGCCAGTGTGTCAGACAAGGCGTGTCCGGTCCCCGCCTCGACCGTCGCCAACGTTAGCCCATGCGCGCGCAGCCTTGTCACCAACACTCCGGCCAGTGCTTCATCACCCACCCCAAAGATATACTTGCCCACCCGTGCCCGCAGCTGCGCCTCGACCTCGGCTATGCGCGCATCCGCCTCGGCTGCATCAGCGCCGCGCGCATAGATACGGATATCAATCTGGCCGGCGTGCGCGGCCAACCCCACAATCGGGTTGTCCAGCTTCATCAGGTCGCCGATGCGTGCGTCGAGCTGGCTCTCGCCCAGCCCGGTCACACGGAGCACATGTGTCTTCAATACCCCGGTCAGGCCAAACCTATCGACCAGGTATGGGATGACCTCGTGGGCCATGAGATACTTCATCTCGGAGGGCACCCCCGGCAGGCTGATGAACACGGCTTGTGCTCCCATCAGATCGCTTTCGACGATGAAGCAAGGCGCGGTGCCGACCGGGTTTAGTATAGCGATGGCGTGCTCTGGGATGTAGGCTTGTTGACGGTTGTTATCGCTCATCCTCACGCCGAAACGTGCGAAGCGCGCCGCGATCTGGTCGAGCAAGTCTTGTCTGAATGCGAGCGATTGCTCGGCTGCGGCGGCCACCGCTTGCCGCGTCACATCGTCCACGGTGGGGCCAAGCCCGCCGGTTGTAATCACCACATCGACCCGACGGGCCGCAATGCGCAGCACCTCGGTAATGCGTGCCGCATCATCGGCGACCGTGGTCTTGTAGGCAAGTTCGATGCCGATCTCGCGCAGTGCGCGGTTGATGTAGATGCTGTTGGTATCGATGATCTTCGTATCACCTGAGAGCAATTCATCGCCGATTGAGACAATTTCTGCGCGCATTTTTGTTTGCTAACCCTTTATCGCACCCGAAAGCCCCTGGACAAACTGCTTTTGGAAGATGAAGAATACAATGATGATAGGCACGGTGGCGATAACGATCCCGGCTGCGACGGTGCGTAGATTGCCGCTGAAAACGCCGTTTAGATACGAAAGCCCTACAGGTAGGGTGAACTTCATCTGATCTTTAATCATTAACAAAGGCCAGAGGAAGCCATTCCACGAGCCGACGAAAGTAAAGATCGCCAGGGTCGCCAGGCCGGGACGTATCAACGGGAGCAGAATCTCCCACCAAATGCGGAGTTCGCTGGCCCCGTCCAGACACGCGGCCTCAAGCAGCTCATCAGGGATGCTCTGGTATATCTGGCGCAAGAGGAAGATGCCGAAGGTGCTTGTGCCGCCGGGTAAGATCAGGCCATATAGGGTGTCTTGGAAGCCCAAGTATTTGATGGCCATGATATATAGGGGGATAAGCGTCAACTGTTCGGGGAAGATCAGGGTGCCTAGAATTAAGTAAAACACCGTGTCGCGCCCTTTGAACTTCATCTTGGCAAGGGGGTAGGCAGCCATTGAACAGGTGAGCAGTGTGAGTATCACTACGGCAACGGCGACAACGATGCTGTTTAGGAAATATCGGGGGAGATCGACGTCGGTCCAGACCTTGTAGTAGTTCATCGTCGTAGCCGGGAAGGTGTATGGCTCTATGGATTTCCCCTCAAGGGAATCCGCGATCTCCGGCTCATAATCACGCCACCAGCCGGCGGGGTGTTGTTCGTCGGCATCCCACGGAGCGACCGTATATTGATTGTGCTCATCCAGATGATTCATACCCGCGCCCCACCCAACTAATCCGGGATAGGGAATCAGTTGTGGGGGTTTGTTGGGACGGAAGATGTTTGCCGAGGTTTCGCGCACACTCATTATTACCGTCCAGAGGAAAGGCAGCGCGGTGAAGAGCACAACGACCAGCATGATAAAATACCAACCGGTGTTCATCAGCCAGCGGCGCAGCCGGACGAGGGACTTTTGGGTATTAATCATTATCGCGCTCCATAAACTGTAGGTTAATGATTGAGAGGACGAGTGTGACTACGGTGAAGGCAACGGCAATGGCGGCAGCATAGCCGAGTTCGAGATATACAAAGCCTTGCCGATATAGATAGAACACCAGGGTTAGCCCGCTGTCGCGCAGACCACCAGTTCCGTCGGTCATGACAAAGATTTCATCGAACACTTTAAGAGCAGAGATTGACGAGATGATGGCGACAAAGGTGATCGCGGGGCGCAGCAGCGGGACGGTGATGCGGATATGCTGCTGAAAGCGGTTAGCCCCGTCAATGGCGGCGGCCTCATACAGCTCTTCAGGGATCGATTGAAGCGCAGCCAGGAAGATGACCATATAATAGCCCACCCCACGCCACACCGTGACCCCCATGATAGAGCCTAAAACCGAGTTTGGGTCGGTGAGGAAATGTATTGGCTTGTGGATTAAGCCTAGCGCGCGCAAAGCACCATTGATGAGACCGCCCGGTTCGGCAAAAACCAAGTTGAAGATTAGGCCGACTGCCACCATTGAGGTGACCGCCGGGATGTAATAGAGCGCGCGGAAAAAGTTTACGCCCTTCAGGGGCCGGTTGACCACGATGGCAAGGACAATGGATAATATAATCAGCATGGGCGTGACCGTCAGGTAGAGGAAAGAGTTCTTTAGCCCACGCCAAAATAATGCATCCTTAAACAGATCGCTGAAGTTCTTCAACCCAATAAATTGCGGTGGGGTGAGCAGCTCATAGTCGGTGAAGCTCAAGTAGAAGGCGATGGCGAGCGGGATGAGCAAGAAGACGAACAAAAATGCAAATGCCGGCGTCATGAACATATAGGCGGTGATGGTGCGTTTCCGCTCTAGAGGCGACATGCCCCGGTGCTGTGAATTTGGCTCTTCGATCAAAGACATGGCTATGGTTTACCTCTCGCCTTTACCTACTCCGGCATATCGGCACAACATAAAATGAAACCGGGGGAGATATTCTCCCCCCCGGCTCTAGATACTTTGCTTGTTATTCTTCCGCAGCGGCTGCGATGATCTCGTTAATGCGTTCCTGCATGGCGGTGATCGCTTCTTGTGCGGTCTTCTCGCCGAGCATGGCGGCTTCGGTCTCTTCGCGGATCACTTGCTCGACCTCGGCGCTGTTGGGGAAGCTCAGGGGGTTGTTCTGGGCGTTCAGGACATAGTCATAGGCCAACGGGCGAATCTGTGGTACCGAGGCGAAGGGCACATCGCTCTCGCCATCCTGGAAGAAGGGGTCGCCGTAGCTGAGTAGGTTGGAGGGGTATATGCCGACTTCCTTGCTGAAGGCTGCCTGCACTTCGGGGTTGGTGACGAAGACGGCCAGGGCCAGCGCTGCGTTGGGATAGGGGGTGGAGGAGGGGATGATGAGCGACTGGATGTCTACACTGTTGGTGCCCAGCGCGCCGGTGATGCCGGGGGCTACGCCCAATGCAGCGTATACTTCGGGGTTGTTTTCTTCCACCAAGCGCAGCATGTGCGGGGCCATCATCAGGATGGCGATCTCGCCTTCGCTGAAGCGGTCGATCATTTCGCGGTGATCGTCGGTCAGGCTCTCGCGCGGGACCAAGCCATTCTCCAGCAGGTCTACACGCATTTGCAGGCTCGCCACAGCTTCGGGGGTGTCGAAGATGACTGCGTCGTGCTCTTCATTCCAGACCGGGATGCCATCGCCGGGGAACTCGCCCACGATGCCCAACCCGCCGGCCTCGCCCCAGCCCTGTGAGAAGGCATAGTAGGCGCCATCGCTGGCTTCCTGGACAAATTCGGCGAATTCATACAGTTCTGTCCAGTTGGTCGGCAGTTCGGCAGAATCGTAGCCCAGCTCATCCAAGATGTCGCCGTTGTATGCCAAGAAGTTGCTCAGGGCCAGGTACCACGGAATCTGATAGCTGGCGCCTTCATAGTCGAGGCCATGCCATGCACCTTGTGAATATTGCGCTTGGATGTCGGGGTAGGCTTCGCCGAGCATCTCATCCATGTTCATGATGACGCCGGCTTCTGCGAACTCGGCGACCCAACCGGCGCCACTGTTGATGACATCGGCGGGGTTGCCGGCAGCGATCGAGTTGCGGATGCTGTCGCGCAAGCTGTCCCAGGGCTGATCTTCCCAGGTCACGGTGACTTCGGGGTAGGCCAGCTCGAAGTTTTCGACGATCTTCTCGATGTATGCATCGAAGCTGGGCGAGAGCGACATGGTCCAGAAGGTGATCTCCGCGCCTTCTTCGACGTTATCGATGACGCGCCAGCTCTCGATCAACTCGTCGGTGGGGTTCCAGAAGGGATCGGTCTCGCGGAGGGGATTCTCCTCTTCCTGGGCAAAGGCGGCCAGCGGCGCAATCGAAATGGCAAGCAGAACAAGCAAAATAGTGAAGCGCTTCATGTGATTTTCTCCTATTTGTGACCTAAAGCGATTTGTCGAAGGTTTTTCTACCGAGCGAATTTTGAGATAGTCGCCTCCTTTTTGTTTTGTAGCGGGTTACCGTGGCAATTCAAACAATTTGCGGAAGATAAGCGCGGCGGCCCCGATCGTGGGGGCATAACGCCCTAACATTGAGTATTCAATCTGGATGTCTTTGTGGGTGCGTAAGACTTGTTCCGAGACGGCTTGCCGTGTGTGGTCGAGCAAAATCGGGCCTAATTTGGCGATGCTGCCGCCGAGGTAGATATGGCTGGGGTTGAGTAGGTTTACAATGTCGGCCAACCCCATGCCCAGATAGCGCCCGGTCTGTGCGATCAGTGCATGTGCGGCGGCGTCGCCCTGTTCGGCAGCTTCTCGGATGCTGTCCATCGTCAATTCGGGGTACTGGGCCAAGAGACTGTCGGGTTGTGTCTTGGCGATCTCTTGTGCCTTGCGAGTAACCTCTCGTGTCCCGACCAGCGAATAAAGACAACCCCGCTTGTGGCAGAAGTCACAGACCGGGGTAGGCGCCGCGCTGTCGATGAGTTTGTGGCCGATCTCGCCTGTGCCATAGTTCGCGCCATAGTAGGGGCGCTGGTCTAAGATCAGGCCGGCGCCTATGCCGCGCGTCCCGGCATACACCCAGACAAAGTCGCGCACCTCACGCGCGCCGCCGTACAGCATCTCGCCCAACGCACGCGCTCGCATCCGGGTATCGATGGTAACCGGAATATGCAGTTTTTCCTCAAGGCGTTCTTGCAAGAAGACATTATCCCATTTCAGACCGACGCTGTAGATCACCTCGCCGGTGCGGGCGTTCACAATGCCGGGCACTGCAACGCCCAAGCCCAAGAGCTTTTTATGCGGGATCGTGTCTAGGATGGGTTGGGCAAGCCGGATGATCTGATCGATCATCTCATCAACGGTGCGCAATGGGACATCCACAATCTGGCGTTTGAAGTGGCTCACTATGCCGCCCAGATTAACCCGCGCCGATTCTACATACGTAGCCGTGATGTCTAGCCCAACCACATAAGCACCTTCGAGGTTGATTTGCAGCATCATCGGCGGCTTGCCCATCGAGGTTGGCCCCAAGTGTGTCTCTTTTACGTAGCCTTTATCGATGAGGTGCCCCACTTGCCGCGAGATTGTGGGCATTGCGAGGTTGGTAGCGCGGGCAAGGTCGGCGCGCGAGAGGGTGTTCTGCTGATGCAGCAACTTCATGATGAGAGCTTGGTTTATCTTGCTCATCAACTGGGGCGCGCCGGTGCTGTGCATAGGCCTCTTTACTTACTAATGATTAGTTATTCTGTTCAAATTGTAACCGGAAAAGACTTCGCAGTCAAGATACTCTTCCAAAGTGAGTGTCACGCACCCCTCCGCGCGCTGGGCGTTGTATGAACGTTATTGGATCGACGCCCCCTGAAGCCGCATCTCGCAGCATTATCGCGCGAGCGGTAAAATATCATGGTAACCACAACTCTCAACCCTGTGAGCGGCGTATACCGTGAACTTTCTGCAATACTTCGATCGCTTCCGGCTCAAGTTTACAGTCGATGTCGTGCTGTGGACTTTAGCGACTCCACTGGCCCTTATGCTGCGCCTTGAAGGTGGCACCGCCGACTGGAAACGCTATATAACGATCATCCCCTCCTATATGCTCATCGGCAGCGTGCTAAAGGCAGCTCTGGCCTATCGCTTCGGCCTACATCGCCAGAGCTGGCGCAAGGTCAGCGTGGGCGACCTCTTCCGCCTGATCCAAACCATCGGCACCGGCACAGCAATACTATTCACCTTAGCGCTGCTCTTCCCGGCATCCATCGTGGGGCCACCCCGCAGCGTGCCCATCTTAGACGGCCTACTGGCACTGCCGATGCTGAGCGGCGTGCGCCTGCTAAACCGGCTGCGACACGAAAAAGCACGCTCGAAACAAGCGGCATCCTGCAGCAAACAAGCCTTGATAGTGGGCGCGGGCGAGGCAGGCACCCTGCTCGCCCGCGAGATGCTGCGTCACCCGGAGGCCGGCGTAATCCCGGTCGGCTTCCTCGACGACGAGCACATCAAGCAACGCCAGAGCTTCCTCGGCTTACCGGTCTTCGGCAGCATTGACGACTTGCCCAAAGTGGTAAAAGAAGCAAAGGTTGACGAAGTATTGGTATCAATGCCCTCCGCGCCGGGGTCGGCAGTGCGCCACGTGGTCGAACTCGCACGCCAGGCCGGTGTGAGCTGCCGCACCATCCCCGGTATCTACGAAATCGTCAGCGGTGAAGTATCGATATCACAACTGCGCGAGGTGGCGCTCGCCGATCTGCTACGCCGCGCGCCGGTACGCCTCGACCTAGAAAAGATCACCGGTTACCTCAAAGACCGCGTGGTGATGGTCACGGGAGCGGGCGGCTCAATCGGCTCGGAGATTGTGCGACAGATCACACGCTTCCAGCCGGGGGCGCTCGTGCTGCTGGGTAGGGGCGAGAACAGCGTCTACCAGCTCGAACGCGAGATAGATCACAAATGGCCCAATATAACCTACCACAGCGTTATCGCCGACATCAAGGACCGCGCCAAGCTGGAATATGTATTTGCACGCTATCGCCCCGAAGTTGTATTCCACGCGGCGGCGC
>CAZJBO010000045.1:0-12153 GCA_964544075.1 uncultured Anaerolineae bacterium | reverse complement strand
GTGATTTTGTGGGAGCCACCGGTAGTTAAACAACTGCCTATACAACAACTACCGTTCGGAGCCAATGTAACGGATGTAGATGGCAGTGTGCTTAAACCCGCGCTTGAGACATTGCTTGAGTTGGTCGAGGTGCAGATACGCACTGCTCATCCCACCGCTCCCGATGACCAGGTGGCTGCTGCCGTCAATCAGGCGGCCACTACCTGGCTTGCGCTGCTAAACCAGTCGATCGGTGACCCCGAAATCGCGCTTACCCGCTCCGAGATCGAGCAGGCAATACATCACTACTCATTCGAGTTTAGCTTCTTGGCGAAGGAATATGGTCGGCTGCTCACCGGCGTGCCCGACTTCCCAGCGCTGACCCTGACGCACCTCCTCCCCCAAATCTTCAAGAACCGCGCGCACCCTCTGGACGTGATGCAGTCGTTTAGCCTTCTCGCTTGGGCAATTCACCAGGTGACACAAGCAAAGATAGAGATCATCACGCTCGATAACACCTCCGCCGTGATCGAATGGCACGTCGTCGAGCTAGATAGCATACACCCCAAGAACCGGCGCGCATACCTGCAAACCTTCCGGAACCTCTATTCCACACTCTGGCGCGAGATTCCCCGCCAGACACGCAGCATAGCGTCGGTGGTGGTGCAAGAGCAAGCCTCGGTGTTAGAGGGGGACGAGTGCTTCCGCTGGGCGGTGAATTGGAAGTATCCCCGACACATCCCGGTCTGGTCGCTGACCGGCATGGCGTTGTCGGCTTTGCTGATCGCTTTGCTGCTGCTCACCGGTGAAGATGCATTGCGCTGGGTGGCGTTGCTCCCCACGCTTGGCGGCCTCTTGTTTGATTGGTCAGCGCCCGTGCGCCACCAGCGTGACTCGGCGTTGTGGCTTCTAGAGAATGTGCGCGCCGATAGGCTCCACACTTCCCGGCATATGCCCGACACCACGGTCGAGGAGTTGACCACCGCCCTGAAGCGTCAGGTTGATAACCTCTACCTCGTGCAGGACATCATCCTCTCGCTTGGCGCAACCCTGAACTTCAGCGAACTTATCGCGCATCTGTTGGATGTATTGACCGACGAGATGGACTTCGACCGCGCGTTGCTGTTGCTTGTCGACGAGAAGCGCCGGGTTTTGACCTACGGCGATATGAGCCACCCTGCCTCCTCACCGGAGCTACAGCTCCGCCTGGAGAACCTCCAAATTGCCTTTGATGATGAAAAAGATGGCGAAGACTTCTTGATCGATACTTTGCTGCGCGGCGAAACGGCCTTGATCCGAGACGAAGCCGAGGTCTACAAAGTCGGTAGGCTAAGTTGGGTGTTCAGCGCCCAGGCGATCACGTCTTTCCTGGCTGCACCCCTCCGGATCGGCGACCGTTTCATCGGTGTGGTCATCGTGGATAACAGCTTCACAGGTGTCCCCATCGGCGAGGGCGACCGGCGCATCCTCTCGCTGGTGAGCAATAGTATGGCAATCGCGATGGACAATGCCCGCCTGTACAGTATGACCGATGAAGCGCTAGAGGTACGTGTCAACCAGCTGCGTATGCAGCAGCAGATTGATCGCGAGTTAAACGCATCGTTGAAGTTTGACCGTGTGATGTTGGTTACCATCGACTGGGCATTGCGTTTTACCAACGCGAGCGCCGGCTCGGTGACCTTGTACGACGAGGCCGACGGTACATTACGCATCGCAGATGCCTATGGCTATCCGGATTTCGACGTCTTGCGCCAGGTGCGGCAGCCGACCGATAAGATGGGCGTCATCGGGCGCGTTGCGCGCACCGGACAAGCACAACTGGTGGAGGATGTCACCCAAGACCCCGATTATGTCGAGATGGCTCCCGACACCAGATCGCAGATGGCGGTGCCGATCTTGTTGGAAAACCGCGTTGTGGGTGTGTTAAGCCTCGAAAGCACCCGTGACGATGTCTTCGGCCCCACCCAGCTCGAATTCGCCGAGCGCTTGGCCGACCGTGCCGCAGTTGCGATTGTCAACACACGCCTTTTCCTCGAAACTCAGCACGAGCGCGAGAAGCTCTCGACGATACTTGCCAGCACTGCCGATGGTGTGATCGTGGTTGCGCAAGATGGTCAGATCGAACTGCTAAACCCGGCGGCTTGTGCGATCTTCGACCTCGACTACCGCACCAACTATCAGGGACGCCTATTGGCCGAAGTGTTGGGCCACACCCCCATCGTCGAAGCATACGAACGTGCGGTCGAACACTATAGTTTGCTCGTCGATGAGTTTGAATGGGGAAACCGAAGGTTTTATCATTTGGGTGTCTCTCCGGTTGAGGGTGTGGGCTGGGTGATGGTGTTGCAGAACATCACACACTTCAAAGAGGTTGACCGCCTGAAATCCGAACTACTTGCCCAGGTCTCGCATGATCTGAAGAACCCGCTCAACGTGATGACCGGATACATCGAACTTATAAATATGCACATCACATCCGACGATAAGACCGATCACTATTTAGAAATGATTCGGCGTTCCATATCGCATATGAGCCAGCTCATCACCGACTTACTCGAAATGGCCCGCATCGAATCGGGCATCACGGTCGAGGCGAAAGTGGTCGATATATCGGATGCGCTGTGGGATGCTGCCGATACGCTCTACGCCCAGGCGCAGCAGAAGGATATTTATATAGATGTCGAGGTGGCACCCGGCACCCCGCCGGTCTGGGCCGATCCGCGTCGCTTGCGCCAAGTTTTGCTCAACCTGATCGGCAATGCCATCAAGTATACGCCGGTAGGCGGTAAGGTGCGCATCACGGCAGAGGGCCAGAATGACTTCACCTTAATATCGGTCATCGATAATGGATTGGGGATCGCGCCGGAGAACCAGGACAAACTATTTGATCGCTTCTACCGCGAGCGCCGGCCTGAGACTGAGGTTATCGAAGGGACCGGCCTGGGCTTGGCGATCGCTAAAGGCTTGGTCGAGGCGCACGGTGGTACGATCGGGCTGGAGAGCAAGCTGGATGAGGGCAGCACCTTCTACTTTACGCTCCCCAGCGTGAGTACCGGGCGGCTGATACAAGAATCTGGCGACGGTGGTGACTAAGACTGCCGGCCTACTGCCTCCTCATGCACCGGGTGCACCGGCAGTGTGAACCCAAACTCGCTGCCTTCACCTACCACGCTCTTGGCCCACACCTGCCCTGTGTGTAGTTCCACCGCCTGCCGCGCGATCGCAAGGCCCAGACCTCTTCCCCCAGTATCACGGCTCCGTGCGCGGTCGGAGCGGTAGAAGCGCTCCCAGACGTATGGTAGATCGTCTTCAGAGATGCCCACACCTGTGTCGCGCACCATCACCGACACCGTATCGGGCGCGCAGTGCACCGATACCGATACGCTTCCGCCCGAAGCGGTATGCTGTAGGGCGTTCTTCAGCATGTTGCTCAGCGCCTGCCCGATGCGCACCGGGTCTAGCTGCAGTGTGGGGGATGCGTCGCACGGCTCGACCGTGAGCGTTACACCACAGGCTTCGGCTTGCCCCATGAAGCGTGTGCACACCTCCGTCACCAGCGTGTTGATGTCCACCGGCGCGAGGGTGATGGCTGGGGCAGCATCGGGGTCGGCGAGGTATGCAAGGTCGGCTACCAGAGTGTGCAGCTCGTCCAGCTCACGGCGCATCTGCCCTGCTGCCTCTTCTGGCGATTGTAGATTATCCAACATAGCCTGAATCTCAAGCTGCATCAGGCTCAGCGGTGTGTTGAGTTCGTGCGCGATGTCGTCTACCAAACGGCTGCGTAACATGCGCTGTGTCGAAATCTCATTCGCAAGGCGGTTGAAGGCCTGCGACATCTGGCCCAGCTCATCTTGCGAGCTGACCGGCACCCGTTGATCTAGATCACCGGCGGTCATGCGCTCGGCGGCGTGCGTCAGAGCGCGCACGGGCCGGGTGATCTGTTGTGCGATGACGAAGCCCAGTGCTAAGGCTGCCAGCCCACCCAACGCTGCGCTTAGCCCCATGGTGGTGTACACTCCGTCGAGAAAGGCGCGTTGTTGCGCATCGTACAGGCCGATCTCGGCGCCTACCAACACTGTGCCTATTTGTTTCCCTTCGTTGATGTCATATACCGGCGCGCCGACCGCAAGCGCGGCTGCATCTAGCATCTCTCCGGTGACCTCGTCGTCGCTGTCGATCACCACACGGCCTTCTACGTCGGCGACCAATAGACGCTCCTCGCTGAAAAGCAGCGATTCTAGGAGCCAGTTTGACCCTTCTACGGTGAGTTGGGGCGCGCTGACAAACGAGAAATTAATGTCGTTGCCGCCTTGAAAGCGGGTGTTGTACATGAAGTTGTACACTTCGTCGCGGAGGGACCCCAGATAGAATGCGGCTTCTTCCTCGTCAATGAAGCCCATACTGAGTGCATTGTTGATATTGATGGTTTCTTCGTCAATGATATTTTGGATAAATTGATCGGCGTCTTGTGCGTTGTCGATAATGTCTATGAGCGATTGGCCGGGCACGGCATACTCAAGCATGTCTTGATCCCAGTAGTCGCCTGTCTTAAAAATCTGTCTGACCCAATTATCCTGGAATGTCTTCTGCAACCAAAACGGGACGGTATCGATCTCGAAGTCGGCGCTTCTTACATAGTCTATCATGTCGCATTCTTGTGCGGACCCCCAGTCGTATTCTTGGTCTTCTAAGGGCATTATGAAGAAGTTGTCCGGAGGTTCGAGCATGTCGAATTCGCGCCCAATGCGTTGTGTGGCGACAGCTTCCCAGTCGCCCCAATAGGCATACTCGGCGGCCAGGAGCGGTGCGAGTGCTTCGGCATATACTATGCCATCTTCCGAGATCAATACACCAAAGCGTCGGGTTGTGCCGCTGAGGGCGAGCAGTCCGGTCAGCCCGACCGCCAAAAGCACCGCCAATGCAAAGCCCAGTGCCAATCGCCAACGTAAGCTATGTATCATCGCCCGAACTCCACCAGCGCTAAGGTTGGAACTTATAGCCCAGCCCGTATACTGTCACGATATGTTTAGGATTTGAGGGGTCCTCCTCGACACGTTGGCGCAAGCGGCGCACCTGTACGTCGATCGCGCGTTCGAAGCCCTCAAAGGTTTCGTCCATTGCCAGATTGACGAGCTGCTCGCGCGTGAGCACTTGCCCGGCGTGGTTCATCAAAGTCTCTAGCAACGCAAACTGTGTCCGCGAGAGGTGGACAATCGCGTCGTTAATTTTGCACTCGTGCGCCTCGACGTCGAGGTAGATCGCGCCGGCGCGCAGCACCTGAGATGTGCGCACTTTGCCTACGGCGCGGCGTAGGGTGGCGTTGACGCGCGCCACCAGCTCGTCGGGGCTGAAGGGTTTGGTTACGTAGTCGTCTGCACCGAGTTCGAGACCTTCGATGCGTTCGCTTTCGCGCCCGCGCGCTGTGAGCATGATAATCGGTACATCCGACTCGCGTCGCAAGATTTTGCAAAGCTCCAGCCCATCCATGCCCGGCAACATCAGGTCGAGCACGACCAGGTCGGGACGTTCGCGGCGCGCCATATGCAGCCCGGTATTGCCGTCGTAGGCCACCAGCGTGGCATAGTCAGCCTTTTCCAGGTAGGTGCGCACCCAGTGAGCGATGCGTTTTTCATCTTCGACAATCAGTATTGTGCTGGCCATGATCCTAACTTGTTGATATATCTTTATGGGTGAACGCGCAAGCATAATTATGGAACACCTTCGCTCTGGTTGGCAATAACGGGCTTGAAGGGTGATGAGAGATGCCGGGGCAACGCATCGCGCGCCCCGGCACATTTCGAAACTTTAGGTTGGGGGACGCCTATTCTTCGTCGATTTCTTCAGTCGGCACTATCTCGAAGCTCTCCGGCCCGAACATGGAGAAGCCGGCGTTGACGAACTGTTCGACCATACCGGCCACGTGCTCGCGGATGACTTCGGCATCCTCTGCGCTCAGCCAGCCGGCCTCGATGCCCGCGTCGATGTGTGTCGCAATCACTGCTTGGATCGCCTCGGTGACCGTCTCGACCGCTACACCGTTTGCCTCGGCGAGCGCGGCGAGCGTCTGGCCGTCGGCTAATGCGTCGGTGAGGGTCTCTTGTTCGATGCCGATTGCTTCGGCGGCGGCGGACAGCCAACTATCGTCCAGGACCAGCCCGGTCATATCCATCATCGGCGGTTGTGCTTCGGCCCAGTCGAACTCTAAGCCTACTGGAGGCATCATATACTCACCCATACCGTGTGGGCCTCCGCCCCATTCAAATTCGTCACCAGAGTAATCGTCGTACGGCGGCATCATGGGCATACCTTGTAGCCCCCCGCTCCATTCGAACGGAAAGCCACCATAGGAAGGGCCGCCGTCGCAGAAGTTGTAGAAGTAGAAGTTGCCATAGTAGTTATCGCCGTAGGAATCGCCACCGTATGAGTCGTCATAGTATGGCTCTTCGTAATATGGCTCCAGGAATTCTTCGTCAAAGGGTTCTGTGCCGAAGAACTCATCTTCCGATATGGGTTGCTCGACAAAGCTCGTGACAGATTCGGTGAGCGTTTCGTTTTCGAATGCTACAAGTGCATCGATCACTACTTGGACGTCCACACCGTTATCCTCGGCAACCTGTGCGATGCTCTGCCCGCCGTTCAGCGCCTCTATGAGGGCATCAGGTTCAATGCCTATCGCCTTTGCCGCAATATCGAACCAATCCAATACCTCTTCTGTTTCAGTAGGCGTCTCTTCATCCTCTTGCGCGCTGATGATGCCAACCCCGAAGGCGTTGGTCAACAGTACAGCGAGCACCAACATAACCGAAAGTTGCTTAACCTTTTTCATGCGATTTAGTGACCTCCACCGCACTTAAAACTGATGGTTCCCAATATCTTGGGGCGGGCAGCGCGCTTAATGTACCCGGCTGCCCTGATCTTCTGTATATTGTGCCAGAAACTTGTTACAATCTGATGTCAGTTATGCTGATACAAGAGACGAATTTTTGTTTTTTGACAGCAATCGTCAATCTTCGTATACTGCTAGGCAGGATACTCTGCCATAGGTTTTTTTCGTTCGCAGGAGGCGCCCATGCAAGGCGGCGGTTTTAGGTTGATTGTGCGCCGTGGCCCGCAGCCCAACCAGGTTTACGAGCTAAGCAAAGACGTCATCACGCTGGGGCGTGACATCACTAACGATATCGTAATCAACGACCCAGAGGTTTCGCGCCATCACTCACGGCTCACACGTACGCCGGGTGGCTATACGCTCGAAGATTTGGGTTCGACCAACGGGACCTTTATCAATGGTCAACGTCTCGCGGCGGCGCGCCCCCTTGCCAACGGCGATATGGTCGGCATGGGCGAGACGGTCACTATGGCCTACGAGGGCGCCGCCGTGCCCGTGGTGCGGCAAGAACCCCTGCCGACGGTGCCACAGCAACCATCACCGATGGATTACCCCCAAAAGCAGGGTTATCAGCCACCGCCTTATCCCCAGCAGCCACTCTATGGCGAACAGCCATATGCGCCCCAACCCTATGACGCCGAAGTCTACCCCCAACAGACCGAAAGCCCACCGCCCCAAGAGCAGGGCAGCGATGCCTTGCGCTATATTTTGCTGGGGTGCGGGGTCCTGGTCGTGCTGTGTGTAGTGATGGCGGTCGTGGCAGTAATCATCATCGACACCGGTAACCTGTGGTGCGACATCCCGCTTGGCCCTACGATCGTTGATGTATTCGGGGGAGGGTGCCCGATCAATTAAATGTGTGGCCGCACGAGGGGCCGCCGCTCAAGCCGCCGGCAGGCGGCTTTTTTCGTTCCTTTTTTGCACGGACGCCATGTGGTATTAATCTGGTAATGTAAGCCTCTTAGGAGGATGTGTTGAAGCTAGGCTGGAAAAAGACTTTCTTGATCGGAATGGGGTTTTTGGGCATCAGTCTCGTGTGGCAGATTTATGATTCCTTTGTCCCGATCTTCTTGCAGGGCGGCAACGCTGAGTATGACCGGCAGGCCGGCGCGGTGATGCACGAGGTGTTGCCGGGCGAAACCCTGACCGATATCGCGGCCCAATACACGGATGTCACCGTAGATGACTTGAAGGCGCTCAATGTGCTTGATGACGACATCGACCTTGCCGAGCGGACCGGCGAGGGGATCACGGTCCAACCATACACCGGTTTTGGCCTCAGCGTCAGCTTGAGCGGTCTTGTCATGACTCTGGACAATGTCGCAGCCTTGTTCATCCTGCCGCTTATCGGCATCTGGAGCGACCACACCCGCAGCCGTATCGGGCGGCGCTATCCCTACATCGTGACGGCGGCGCCTGTGGCGGCGTTGGCTTTCGTGGGTGTGCCGCTTGCCGTCAAGATGATAGACACCACAAAGAACGGCAGTATTGACAGCAATACCGGCGCGTTTGCCCTCTTCTTGGCTGCGTTAGGGCTAACGCTGACCGCGATGGCCGTCTTGCGCACTCCCGTTGTCGCGCTTATGCCCGACTTGGTCCCGTCTATGCTACGCAGCAAGGCCAACGGTATCATTAACCTCATGGGCGGTGTCGGCGGCATCATCGGCGCGTTGGGGTTGGCCCGCCTGTTCGATGCCGAACCGCTGTTGCCCTTCCTTGTCTCATCAACCGTGCTCGCCGTGACGATTGCGCTGCTCTTCCTCACCGTCAGAGAGCCGGATGCCGCGCAGCTCGCCGATATACACGCGCACAGCGATGAGAGCAATGTAAAGGCCTTGCCGGGCTTAAAGGACGTTAAGCTCATACCCCAAGATCACCGTCGCAGCCTGACCTTCTTGCTGCTGGCAATTTTTAGCTGGTTCGTAGGCTACAACGCCATCAGCACCTTTTTCTCATCTTACGCTGTCACCACCCTAAATGTCTCGGCTGGTGCTGCACCGAGCTTGTTCTCGGCGGCGTTGGCAGCATTCATCATTTTCGCGGTGCCCTCTGGTTACATCGGCACGCGCTATGGTCGGCGCCGCACCATCAACGCTGGCCTGGCGATCTTTGCCGTGCTGTTGGTTGTGGCGTTCTTCGTCAGAAGCATGCCTTTGTTGCTGGTCATCTTGGCGTTGGGCGGTGGGGCTTGGGCGTTGGTGAATATCAACTCGTTGCCGATGGTGGTGGATATCACCGACGACCCGCGCTTGCTGGGCACTTATACCGGTCTGTATTATCTCGCGGCACAGGCGGCGGCAATCGTTGGCCCGGTGTTGAACAGCCTCATCATCGAACACCTCGCCAACTATAACTACAGCATAATCTTCTTAGTTGCGCCGACATTCTTTATTTTGGCGATTGTGTGTATGTACAATGTCACGCGCGGCGAAGCACATGCATAGTTTAGATCAACGCTCTCTTACGCGCCTTTGGCAGAACCCGGTGCCTCCGTTATACTCCCAGCGTGTATTTATTCACTTGGTGCTACGCCCCTTGACCCTTTCCAGACGCGGCTTTGCTGCGCCTAAGTGCAGGTGTAAATCCTTCGAAGACTCCGCGCAGGCGGAGGTGTGGGGTGACCGAAGGGAATGCTGCCCCCACAGAGAACAAGATGAATAGATACCCAAGCGTACATGAGTGAAATTGAGGATGGCTATCATTAAGATGTCATCTCTCATGCTCTTAAGGAAACGCAGAATATGAACACGCAGCGGATTATGATTGTGGATGACCACGAGGTCGTGCGACTGGGACTCAAAGCTCTGCTCGATCACCAGCCGCATTTCGAGGTGGTGGCAGAGGCACGCGCCGCGCACGAAGCCATCGAAAAGGCCGACACACACCGCCCTGACGTTATCTTGATGGACATCCGTCTGCCGGGCGCAAGCGGCATTGATGCTTGCCAGGCGATCAAGAAAGACCACCCGGAGATCAAGATCATTATGTTAACCTCTTATGAGGAGGACGAAGTGTTGTTCTCGGCCATCCGCGCCGGTGCCGAGACCTATTTGCTTAAGCAGATCGATAGTCAAAGCCTGATCCAGGCCATAGAAGCCGTGGGGCGGGGCGAAGCACTGCTCGACCCCGGCGTGACCAAGCGCGTGCTTGCCGAAGTGCGCCGCGCCAAACGCGAGGAGGAAGCCGCCGCTTTTGCCGACCTAACCGCGCAAGAGATGCAGGTGCTTAACCTGGTTTCGGGGGGCAAGACCAACCGTGAGATTGCTCAGGCACTCTACCTGGGCGAGGGTACGGTGCGCAATTATGTCAGTAACATCTTGAGCAAACTCGGTGTCTCGAACCGAGCAGAGGCAGCAGCCTATGCGGTGCAGCATAGCCTCAAAGACTATCTGTAAGTTTTCTTGAGAAGAGCTAATGGCCCCGAATAACACACGCGCGGTGCTGCTCTTGCTGCTGGTGGTGGCTGGCATGTGCCCGATGCCCGGCGCGGCACGGGATGATTGCCGTGTCGTCGCCGGTGACTTCGCGGTCGCGGTGCGGAGCGGTCCCAGCTTCACCGATTACGGCATAGTCGGTGCGATCCCGGAAGGCGGAAGCCTCTTTGCCGTTGGGCGCAGCACGCGCAGCGATTGGTACGCGGTCGATTTCAACGGGGCGCGCGCCTGGGTATCGGCAGCCGTCGTGAGCACCTACGGTGGGGCATGTGGCAGCTTGCCATCCTTACCCGCGCCACCGCTCCCGGCAGACCTCGAAAGCCTCCAAACCGTGCCCATCCTACCAACCTTTGGTACACACGTGCAAGAGGTCTTCGCACGCGGGCAGGCACGCGGACGCAACCCGCATGTGTTTGCTAAGATTGGTGATTGCAACAGCGAAATTTCTTTCTATCTCGCTCCTTTCGACCTGGGCATGTACGAGCTTGGCCCCTACGCCGAGCTGCAAGCCACCGTCGATTGGTTCGCGGGGTCTTTTGCGCAAGAGAGCGTCGCGGCGGCGGCTGGCAACACCACCTTTATGGTCCTCGACCCCGCTTTGAGCGACCCTGTGCAGTGTGAGACCGGCGAGGCACTGCTGGCTTGCGAGTATCGGCGCCTAAACCCTGCCGTTGCGTTGATCGGGCTGGGCAACAACGACGTGCGTCACCTGAGCATAGAAGAATATATCGAATATATGCGGCAGGTGGTCGAGTTTACGTTGGCGGCGGATATCATCCCGGTGCTGCACACCTTCACCGCACGCCCCGATCAGCGTTGGGAGCGGTCGTTGGCGGTCGATATGGCGATGGTCGAGATCGCGCGGGAATACGATGTGCCGTTGATTAACTTCTGGCGGGCAGCGCGTACGCTGCCCGACTTTGGTTTATTGGAACGCTCAACGCGGCTGACGCATGGTTGGTGGCCGGGCGCGCCCATCCGGATTGACTTTGACGCCGGTCAGGAGGCGGTGTGGGGGCACGCGCTGCGTAACCTGTTGACGCTGCAAACGCTCGATGCGCTGCGGGCCGAGGTGCTGGCCGAGGATTCGGTCCAATGAAAGGTTAGGGCAACTGCACCGGGTTGGCGAGGTCGAAGATAATCATCAACACCATCAAGCCCATCAGCGCCACGAGGCCAAGCAGGTGTATCATGTTCTCGTGGGCGGGGTCTATGCGTTTGCCCCGAACCATCTCCACCAGGGTAAAGAGAATGCGCCCACCGTCCAGCGCCGGTAGCGGCAGCAGATTGGTGATGCCCAGGGCGACGCTAATCAGCGCCGCAAAGTTGATCGCCGGGGCAGGGGTCTTCGCATCAACGCTTTCTTCGATCAGTTGACTTCCCATCTGGCTGATGCCCACGATACCGACCGGGCGCGCCTCTGCGCCGCTGATCTCTCCCTTTATTATGAGGAGAGGCGCTTCGATCACGCGGGAGGTCACGGCCACGGTCTGTGCCACCCCGCTGACAAAGGCCTCTGCCGGCGCCTCACGGACCACGGCATACGGATAATCTGTTATTATCGCGATACCGGTGGCGCCCTGGCCTTCGGGAGGGTGGGCGCGGGTTTCAATCGTCAGTTGGAATAATGCGCCGCCGCGCTCGACGGCCAGCGTGACCGGCAGATCGACCGAACGATTGATGAGTCGGCTCAGGCCGCCGGTGCTGTAGATCACATGCCTATCCAGGCTGCGCAGCGTAGATGTATCGGGAGCGCCGCCCTCGGCCACGCCCATGCTCGCCACGGGGTCGCGGAATGCGGTAAAGCCTGCCCGTACAACGTCGTTGGCCTCCAGACCGGCTGCCTCGGCGGGC
>CAZJBO010000044.1:0-12177 GCA_964544075.1 uncultured Anaerolineae bacterium | reverse complement strand
GATGCGCTCGTAGTCGTATTTGATCTCGCGTAGTTCCACCAGCTCGGCTTGGAGCCGCGATAGGCTGCTTTCGAGGTCGCGGTTGCGCTCTTGCAGATCACGGATGTTAGAGAAGTCGTTTAGGGTTGACGTGACGCTGGTCACGACATCGTTGACGGCGCCTTGTATGAAGTGGAACGGGACCGATAACACGCTCTCCAACGGAGAGAGTACGCCTGCCACGCTGAGCACGATCAGCGCCATGCTGGTGAAGGCCAGCACAACGAATAGCCCCGGTCGGTCTTGTAGTCCGCGCATAATCCCTCAGAAGATCACAGGTGATACGAACAAGATTACGTGATGATTATACAACGGAATCGGCGGTAATGGTCTGGGTGGATCTAATCACGCACGTTCATTTGTTGGGGCCGTCTTCGGTGGGCCATGCGTCGGTGTATGCGGCCAGACGTGCCCGCGCTGCCTCACGTGCTGCCTGTGGGTTGGCTGCGGTGGCTATGAGATGTGCGATCTTCGCCGCCAGGTCTTGGTGCATCTCGCGCATCGATAGTTCAAGGTATGGGAAGGCAAGCCATGCGTTCATCAAGCCGAAGAGCGTGCCGGTCAGGACGCGGAGGAGCGGGCGTGTCTCGCGCATCGGCCAGAGCGACAAGGGCGGCGCGCTGAGCAGCTGGCTTCCCCCGTCGAGCGCGATAGGGCCAAGCCCCAAGAAAAGGTAGAGTAGCAAAGGCACCGGGCGCAGCCTTCGCCGCAGCGGGATGAACAATAGCCCGCCGATGAAGATCGCAGCATAGATGGCGATATCGCGTTCGCATAATGCTACCTTGTAGCCCATCTCGGCGTTGCCGATAAAGCTGCGCGCGGCGAGCTGTAATGCCGACGTGAACGGCGCCAGGCTCTCGGCGCTTACTTGGTCGGCGCTCATGGGGAAGCCTGTCACTTGCTGTTCGTATGCTGCGAACGTCGCGCGGAAGTCGGGGTCGCGGATGGCGTATGCCTGGAAGGTCTCCAGCCCGTCCACCTCGGCTTGTGCCAGCGGGTAAACCGGTTGTGCGCCGAAGACAAACCACGAGCGGAAGGCCAGCTGGTGGCAGAGTGGTTTATACATCGTATAGATCAGCTTGGCAGGCCCCCTTGCTCCCACATACATAAGCGTGGGCGCAAGGAAGGGCAACGCTGTGTAGAGGAAGACTACCGCCAATGCTACTTGCAGCCAGTGCCCCGACATCCAATACATGAAGCGGGTGGCGCGTGTGATAGTAGGGTTGGCTGTAGTTTGAGGCTTCATTGGACGTCGCCGGTTGCGGGCATATCTGCGAGGTAGGCTTCGAGCTGTTCTAGGGTTATCGGCCCCCATTGCTTGGCCGATATCGTGCCGTCGGCAGCGATCAGGTAACTGGTCGGCTGGCCCACGACATTGTATAAATCGTGGATTTTGTGCTGCTGGTCGAGCACAAATTCGAGTGCATTAAAGCCCTGTCGGTTTGCGAAGGTGACGATCACTTCGGGCCTCTCTTCAAGGTTGACCATCAGCACTGTCAGAGTATCGCTGTGGTCTATCGCAGCTTGTTGCAAATCCGGCATCTCCTCGCGGCATGGTTCGCACCATGTCGCCCAGAAGTTGACCAGCACCGCTTTATTATCCCGGAAGTCTTCCAGGGCCAGGGTCTCGCCGCGCATGTTTTGCGTCTCGAAGTTCGGCGCAAGTTGCCCGGCCTCCAGCCCAATGGTTAGATCGCCCCGTGCCGTCGTTGCGACCGGCCCGGCGACAGCGTCCCAGTTTACGGCATCAACGGTTAAATCTTCCTCGGCGGTCTCGGCGTCCAGCTTCACCAGGTCTTGTAGGGTGCCGCTCAGCACCAACACGCCCATGATGACCAGCAGCGCTCCGCTGATAAACTCGATCTTTGCCATGTGGCGTTGTAAGCCGCGCAGCACGACCGTCATTCGGTCCAGCGCCATCGCGACGATGAGGAAGGGTACGCCTAGCCCCATCGTGTAGACAAACAGAACCGCGCCGCCGGCAGCGGGGCTGATGTCGTTGCTGGCGACAAGGGTGAGCACCGAGCCGACGATCGGCCCCAGGCAGGGCGACCACCCGCCCGCGAACAGAATCCCCATCAGCCCTGAACCCAGGTAGCCCAGTTCTTCTCGCCCTTGCATCTGGCGGCGGGTATCAGAGTAGAGCAGCGCATAGATCGGCATCAGACGCTTTTGCCATTGAGGGGAGAGACGGAAGTAAATCTTTTGGTATAGGCCCATGATGTGTAGGCCAAACAGGATAATCAACGTGCCGCCCAGATAGCGCACGAGGTCGCTTTGAAGGAAGCCGCCGATTGCACCGGCTGTCACGCCCAGCGCTACGAACACCAACGCTAAACCCAACACAAAGAAAATCCCGTGCATCAACACGCTGAATCGGCTGGTGCCTTTCTCTTCGGCAGCCGCGCGCGTGGTGTGTCCCCCCAGGTAGCCGATGTAAGCCGGTACGAGCGGCAGCACACATGGCGAGATGAACGATGCTAGGCCGGCGACGAAAGCCGTCACGACCAATTCCAAGCTAACTTTTTCCACCTAGATACTCCTGAACAACTAAGGCTATTTAGAAATCGAAGATACCCCACTCTCTGTGGAGATTGAGCGTGGCCGCAGAGGAACGCTTATGACACGAAGTCTTTGTTAGTGAAGGCTACCCTACAATTTGCACGTGTGTGCGTCCCACCTCGACCCAACGATACAGCCACCGCGCCACCGCTGGCGCAAGCGCAATCCCCCCATCATCGTAAGGCTCACCGAACTGATTATGCCAGTATGCCCCGTGCAGTACCACCCCTTCGCCCCCGTTCGGCGCCACTGCCAGCACCACCCACGGCAGCCCTGGCTTATCCAGCAGGGCGAGCGTCGGGAGACGGGCCGCAACACCAAAGCGTGCCGCTTCGATAACCGCTTCTGCGTCCGGCGATATCGGCGCAACCAGCACCGTTTCATCACCTATCGCCGCCGTCAGTCGGCAGCGTGCCGTGTCGATACGCAGACGTTTGTCGGCAGCGCCGGGGGCGAGCGGTGCAAGATCGATGTCGGGGTCTAGGCGGCGCAGATGTAGGGCCTGTACCCATGCGCTGCCGGTGCCGTGTGCGTCGTCTCGGTACCACACAACGCCCGCATCATCCACCTGCACGTCTACAATATACATCACTGCCCCATAGCCGGGCCGCTCGATGAGCGGCGCGCTGGCGAGCGGCCAAGTCCGTGTTACCGTTACCGGTGCGATCACTTCTGCCCAGAATGGACCATCGGCAGGCATCGCCGTGAAGACCTCCGGGCGCTTGTATGGCAGCATCGGCTGCACATCGTGAGCCTGCACATACCCTTGTTCTGCCTTAAACCACCCTGCCACCGACTCGGTTAGAGAGAGCACGGTGTCGGGTTGAACGGATTGTACGACGGTCGCATTGTGGTAGGGCATCCCATAGATAGATGTCTGCGCTTTGAGCACGCGCCCGCTAAACTTGACCGGTGTGCTTGCGGTATTGGAGGGGAACGAGGGCAGCGCTGCGCTCGCGAAGGTCACGCCGCAGAGACGTAGAAATGTGCGCCGCGAGATCATACTTCGTCCTCTTCCAACCCATCGATTTCCGGCAGCACGCCTATCGCCCGCAGTGCTTGACATAGTTCGGGCCACATACCGGGGCGCACCTCTACCACCGCCGGCCCCAGGGGGCGCCCCAGATAGCGGTTGATGTTCGGCTTGTTTTGGAGACGTTCCAGTGCTTCGGGGGTGCCTGCGTGCATGAGCACCGCGCTGCGGAGGGTGACCGGCGCGCGGCCCTCGGCCCAACCTTCTAGCATCTCGGCCAGAGATGTCGGCACTTGGTCGCCGGTGGCGCGGTGCAGAAAGGTCAGTATGTGTTTCGTCTTGATGCCCTGTGTGCCGGCTTGCCGCAGACTGGCGGGCGTGAAGCGATATGTGTAGCCTGTGTCACTGCGCGTCTCCCATGCTGCGATGCGTGCGAGCTGGAAGCGGTCATAGCGGCTGAGGCCATAGGGCGCGGTCAGGCTCCCGTCCGGCGCAATCTCGATTAGTGAGGGCGCATCTGGGGCATCAGGCCATGCGGATAGCCCAAGTGCGGCCATCCCTTGCGCCGTCAGGCAGAAGAGCGCGTCGTGTGCGTCAAGCTGTACTAGGCCCAGCCAGCGCATCGGCCCGGTGATGAGGTGGCGGATCAGCGCTCCATCCACACGGTCCCAGCTTTCGAAGCCGCGCAGATAGTCGCCGCTCTCGGCGTCGCGGATATACCAGCTATCCCATTCACCGGTGGGGCGCTGAAAGTCGGGGGCTTCCTCTTTAATGACGGCAATCAGCGCGTCGAGCGACCACCACGCGCCTGTGGTAAGCATTGCTAAGAAGTGAAAGACAGCCTGTCGTGCCATGATGGGGTCGTTCTGGCCGCCACCGTCTTCATAAACCAGACCGGGGACGTTGCGTAGGTCGTTATAGTATGCACCTTCGATCCATGCCAGGGTGATGCGTTGTGCTTGCACCGTCCGCGCAGCTTCCAGCCATGCGCGCGCCGTGCGGGAGAGGCGGAGTATGCCGGTGTCGTCCGGCGCGATTAGCTCCATGCCGGTGAGCAGACGCAGCAGGAAGGTCAGGCGGGGTGTATCGGCGGTGCCTTGTAAGTGTGGCCGGAGCGCGGCTTGGTCTGTGTCGCGCAGTGCATCGCCGATGGTGTTCATCCGGAGGTATGCCAGGAGCGTTGTCATGTCTTCCACGGCGCTTTCGTCTATCGGCATTGGCGCGTCCGGCGCGTCGGCGGGCGTCAGGAGCGCGCCGGTATCCGGTGTGGTGGTGTTGGCAAAGGGCAAGGCATCGCGCAGATCGTCTGGGATGTAGGTATATGCTTGGATAGCGCCCGCATCGTTTTCGTCAAAGGCAGCTGAGATGAGGCCGCGATAGAACAGGCGCTCGGCAATGCTGGTGGGGTTGAGGTAGGGGGTTTCCTTCTTGCGGCGGTCTCGCCCCATCTCGCGGATTTTGCCGAAGATCGCGGTAAACTGCGCGGTGGTCATGCGTCCACCGGCCCCGTGTAGGGTTTGGAGCGCACCGCGCTCTGCCTCGTTCAGGTGTGCCCAGGTTGCCTCGGCACGGTCGGTGTCACGCATCGCGTCGACCAACGCGCCTGCCGCCGCGCGTGCATCGCCGGATGGCAGGTCGATATCCCAGCGCCCGGCGATGATCCGCAGCAGGTCGAGGTCATAGTCACGTAGGGTGGTTTCAAGTGATCGCATGGCGTCAGTGTATCAGATTGAGGGAAGTGAAGCAAAGACGTTCCCGGATGGGGGTTATAACCTTTTGATTTTGCCGTGATTTGCATTCATACTTATGTCTATGATTAAACAAAAAGTTCTCACCCCCCTTTATCTCATCATTATGCTTGCGCTGCTGGCGGCTCCTATGATGTCGGGCTGCACGTCTGCCGTGCCCACTCCGACGATCACGCCCACCTCGTCTTTTACGCTCACCTTCACGCCTTCGCCTACCCAGACTTTTACCCTCACCCCCACCTTTACCCTTACCCCTACGGCCACACCTACCGCTACCCTCACGCCGAGCAGCACCCCTTCCCTAACGTCATCCCCCAGCCTCACGTTCACGCCGATCCCGATTACCAGGACTGCCACCCCTACGATGCGGCCCAGCCCGATCCCACAAGGCAACGCCGGCGGTACAGGGTCGGCGGTCCGCCCGACGGCGCTCCCGCACACCCCGGTACCCAGAGTATCCGGCGGCGCGAACTTGTTGATAAACGGTGGCTTTGAGGGCGGCGATCACTTCCAGCAGGGCGTGCCCGAAATCGGGGTGCCGGATAACTGGACGGCGTGGTGGGCGGTACGTCCGGCCTCGCATGACCCGGAAAACAACGTGGGATATGTGCGTCCGGAGATGAAGGTCATCAACAATGCGCCGCCCTACAATGCGCCGCCGCGTGTCTTTGAGGGCAATCGGGCTGCAATGTTTTTCGGTATGTATAAGGTGGTGGATGCCGGATATTGGCAGCAGGTGGCGGTGACGCCGGGCGCGCGGCTGCGCCTCAGCGGGTGGGGGCACGCCTGGAGCAGCGGTCTCGACGATCCCTATCAATCCCAGCTGACCACCGAAGACCATAGGATCAATGCGGCCTTCCGCCTGGGTATCGACCCGACCGGGGGCACCTCACCCGACGCGCCGACGGTGGTTTGGGGCGCGGTGGATTATCTTTATGACCACTATCAACAGATACCGGCGGTGGAGGTTTCGGCACAAGCCGGCGTCGTGACCGTCTTCGTGCATGGCTGTGCGCTCTGGCCGGGCAAACATAACGACTTCTACTTCGATTCGATTGCGTTGGAATACCTGGGGCAATAGGTCGGACTTGCCTATGCCTCTGCCAGGCGGCCAAAGAGCGCATCGTATCGCGGGGCCATCCGTGACCAGTCGAACTGCAAGATAAAGCCGCGCAGGATGCGGGGCGCGCGCACGCGCGCGGCCAATTCGCGCCGCAGTGCATGGACCAGTGCGCCATCGTGCACGAGGTAGCGTTCCCGGTAGGGCGGCGGGATAAGCGCCGGGTAGTTCAATCGTTCTGCCAGTAAGGGATGACAGCCGCAGTAGATCGCTTCGCATGTCGAGATGCCGAAGAAATCTTGGCGTGCCGTGCTCACCTGGATGTCGGCGTGCCAGAGCAAGCGGGCGTATGCGGCGAAGCTCTCCAGGTAGCCGAACTGCACGATCCGTTCTCCCAGCTGCGCGCGCGCCGCCTCGAATTCTTCCGGCTGCTGCCGGAAGTTCTCGCCGACGATGGCAAGCTCGAAGTCTTGCCCCTCATCCGCCAGCCGATAGAGCGCCCGGAAAAAGCCCGCCGGGTTCTTGTCGTATTCCCAGCGGTGGTTCCACACGATCAAGGGCGGCCCTGTGTGCGGGATGTCGGGGCGGTGTGCGTCGAAGCGGCGTAAATCGAGACCAAGCGGGAGCACTTGGGCTTTCTTGTGCAGCGCCTTAATGGTATCGAGTTCGGTGTAATCGGGGAAGTGCTTCAGCAGACGTGGCAGTTCGGCGAAGAAGTCGTCGTGGTGGAACTGACTGTTGAAGTAAACCGCGTCTGCTGTCAGCGCCGATACATAATTGATGAACCCGTAGTGCAGGTCGCGCTTGCTGCCGGGCGGCGGCGGGTAGGTGAGCTGGTTCTCGTGGAAGTAGTAGGCGGTGGGTAGGTGGGCGGTCCGTGCCCGCGTGAGCGCCAGAAAGGTTGTCAGGTCGAGCATGTCGGTGGCGAGAATTAGATCGGGCTTGTAGCTGCCGGACATGAACGCCCGCCCCAGTGTCACCGCGCCGCCGTGCATCCGCCACTTCCACCAGCGCCCAGGCAGACCGAGGATGTGTACACGGTGCTTGCTGTGGGAGGCGTAGCCTTCGGCCCAGGCCTGGTGGCTGCCGGTTAGGTAGGGTTCAAGCAGGAGGATTTCCATGAATGACCGGCTACAATTGCTCTCCTCGCAGCACATCGCGCAGCGCGCGATAGCCGACGACGTGGATGCCCTCGGCAGCGACGAAGGCGCGCAGCGTCTCGCTTGTGAATGCTTCGTAGTCACCGACCCGTGCGCGCCAATCATCGGCGATCGCGCGGAGTTCGGGTGTGTCTTTCGACGGGTGGATGACGAAGTGGGTAAGGCCCGGCGGCAGCGTGCGGATCATCTCCTTTAGGTGGCCGATGCGATCATCGGGTATGTCTTGCAGCGGGGCCATCGCGATGTGATCGAACAGGGGGACGCCTTGTGCGGCGAGCGCTTTCATCGCGGTGATGCCGGCATCGGCGGTGGCTGCGCCGAGGCCATGCGCGATCAGCGTGTCTCTATCCCATTGCGGCAGCATCAGCGGGAGCCGGTGTGTGAGCGCGGTCTGGACGTAGATCTGGAGGTATTTGGGGTGTATGACCGTGAGCATATGTGTATCGATGTGGGTCAGGTCTATGCCGGCGGCCAGTGCCCGCTCCACCTGTGTGTTAAGCTCGATCTGCGCAGCGGTCGGGTCGCCATGTTCTCGCGCTTCTGCAACGCTGCGGTAGAAGTAGCCCTCTGTGTCGATCAGGCCGCTTGTCGGGTCGGCGGTTGATGTTGGTCGCCAGCGGCAGGCGTCCCATTCGCTGGTGAGTGTGGCATGTACACCCATATCGACATCGGGGTGTGCTCTGCAATAGGCCGCCACCGCCGGGAACCATCCACAGGGGACCATTGTCGCGGCAGAGGAGATTAGCCCGAAGTCGATGAGGTCGGCATAGGCGGCTACCGATGCTTGGCTGAAGCCGACATCGTCGGCGTGGAAGATCACGACGCGGTCGTCGGCGCCGTAACCGAGGGTTTTGAGCGTTGGGTTCACGTGAAGTATCCTTTGCTTTTTCAAACGAGCGGTGCATAGGTGCTGGCTTGGGCCAGTGGTCAGTATATTACCACAAGAGGGCTGCACTTCGCCGCCATCCAGAATTTGCCGTGTTTAGAGTATGCCTTATACTTAACTGGAGAGGATGTATGTAACCGGCGCTTTGAGCTGCCCGGCATGTATTGTATTTGTTCGTTGCATCCACAATATGGATAAACGGCGCAGTGAGTAAATCAAGCATAGCAGAAATGCGCGCAGCACGCGATTGGAGAGGTCTGGTCGAAGCGCTGCGAGATGAAGACCCCGACATTCGAGCGCTGGCCGCTTTTGCGTTAGGCGTTCTCGGTGAGCCACGCACCATCCCCCCGCTTGAGCAGTCGTTATTGCGTGAGGATAACGAGAATGCCCAGACGCATATGCACGCTGCGCTCACCCACCTCCGCAAGCTGGCGCGGCATCAGGGCACGCCGGCGACCGATAGCGTCAACCACCTGATCGAGAAGCTCAAAAGTGGCGGCACCAGCGAGATTGTGGCCGCCGCCAACTCTTTATCGCGCCTCAAAGATAAGAGCGCCGTTGTGCCTCTCTTCATCCTCTTCCGCGATACCACCGCCGACCACCGCGCGCGCTTTGCGGCAGCCGAGGCGCTTATGGCGCTGGATAGCGCCCCGGCGATTGTGACGCTCTTGGGCGCGCTTCGTAGCAGCGATTGGCAGGTGCGCCGCAATGCTGCCGCCATGTTCGGCATGGTGCGCGCAGAATGGGCCGTGATCCCTCTGATGGCAGCGCTTGATGATCCTAACGAGGCCGTCCAGCGCACAGCCGAGACCGCGTTGGAGGCCATTAACTCGCCTGAGGCCACCGCCGCGCTAGAGACGCATCGCCGCGCCTTCCGTGGCGATGAGCGCGAGTAACGCGACCCTATACAGCATCCGCTGTATCTTTATATCCGACGCCACCCCAGCGCGTGCATCGCAAGCCAAGCCGCACCGGTCGCAGCGTCGCTGCGGGGCTTAGTTGGGGTTACGTCGGGCAGCGATGTGGCAAGCTGCGCGCTGACCGCACGCGCCATCGGCCCACCCCAGCCGAGCACTCCGCCCGCCAAACCAACCGCACATTTCCCCAGCTTCAGCCGCTGCCATGCTGCCTTGATGCTCAATACAAGCTCACCGGCGGTTTTGTCGATGATCGCTTGGGCGTCGGGGTCGCTTTGTCCGGCCAGCTCCATCACCACGCGCGCCAGCTTCGCCACTTCGCTGACGTGCGCGCGTGGGTCACCACCGCTCGCTCCGCCATATGCCCATGCGATGATCTCGTCACGTGTGTCTAGGCCTAAGTGTTGCTGCACCGCCGCCGACAATGTCCCCGGCGCAGCGCGCCCGTCTCGGACGTACAGGAAGACGCGCAGCGCAGCTTGCCCGATGGCGAACCCACTGCCGCTATCGCCCAGCAGGTAGCCCCAGCCATCGACCAGCGCCTCGTCCCCGGCGTCGTTCATGCCGTAGACGGTGCTGCCCGTACCCGCTATGGCGACAATCCCTCGGCGCACGCCCAGCGCTCCCACCAAAGCAATCTCGGCGTCGTGTCCGCTCACGGTGACCGCGCCCGGCACCGCATCTGCCAGCGTTTGGTTAAGCCAGGCTTGTGCACCGCTGGCCCCGGCGGTCCCGATGCCGACTCCGGCGATGCTTCCTAAGGTTGGGGTTGTGCCGGACACGGCGGATGCCCGGCTTAACGCGGCTTGGATGGCATCGTTTATGGCCTTTGCTGCTGCGGCACGCCCAACCGTGTTAGGGTTGGCGCCGCTGCTGCGCCCTCGGCTCAGCTCTCGACCCGTGTCGTCTAGCAGCACCGCTTGGGTTTTGGTGCCGCCGCCGTCTATGCCGATGACGTATTTCGCGCTTGTTTGATCCACTCGTTTATCCTTAGTTGTCCTTCTACCCGGAAAGTATACCCGGTTCCCTAGATCGGTCGATCCGCTCGGCCTGTTTTGCCAAACAAGGCCTGATCGGTCATAATTCTTCCGCTCCGAACCCTATCCGCTTAGTCTATCCGGACATTCTATGTACTACCATATCTGGACCATCGGCTGTCAAATGAATACCGCCGACTCGCGTCGGCTGGCTTCGGCGCTGGAGAAGCGCGGGTACCGCGCTGCGCCGCAGCCTGACGCTGCCGACATCTATGTGGTTAACACATGTGTGGTGCGGCAGAGCGCCGAAGATAAGGCTTGGGGACGGCTTAACATGCTGCGCGGTGTGAAGAAGGCGCACCCGCGTAAGGTGGTTGCGTTGATGGGCTGCATGGTTGGCGTGCGGGAGACCGAGAGATTGCGCGTGCGCTTGCCCTGGGTTGATGTGTTTATGCCGCCGTCGCAGCCGGGGCCGCTGCTGGACTTTCTCGATCAAGACGTGGCCCGCCGTGCCGAGACCGCTACACGCGCCGCACGCACTGCCATACAAGATGGCGCGCCGACCCTGGTGCTGCCAGAACACGCGCGCGGCAAGCTGGTATCGGCTTACGTACCCGTTGTATATGGCTGCTCGCACGCCTGCACATATTGCATTATCCCTTACCGGCGTGGCCCAGAATACAGCCGCCCCCTGGATGCGATCATGGCGGAGGTGCACGCATTGGCGGCGCAAGGCGTGAAAGAGGTCACGTTGTTAGGGCAAATCGTAGACCGCTATGGGCTAGACTTGCCAGACGGCCCCCATCTAAGCGGATTGCTGCGCCGCGTGCACGCGGTCGAGGGTATCGAGCGCATACGTTTCCTCACCTCTCACCCTAATTGGATGACGGATGACTTGCTCGATACGGTGGCCGAACTCCCGAAGGTCTGCGAGCATATCGAGGTGCCGATCCAGGCCGGCGACGATGTGGTGTTGGCAAACATGCGGCGCGGCTATACGGTTGATGATTACCGTGCGTTGGTGGCGAAGATACGCGCGCGCATCCCCGGCGTGGGGATCAATACCGACATCATTGTTGGCTTCCCCGGCGAGACAGCCGAACAGTTCCAACATACCTATGATCTGCTGGCCGCGCTGAAGCTGGATAAGGCGCACATCGCCCGATATAGTCCGCGCCCCAACACGGTATCGATGCGCAAGATGGTGGACGACGTGCCGCCCGATGAAAAAGAACGGCGGCGTAAAACCCTCGATGAATTGCAAGCGTCCATCGTCGCAGAGATCAACGCACGCTTCATAGGTGAGACTGTCGAGGTGTTGGTGGAAGCCGAGCAAAAGCAGCGCTGGCGGAGCCGCACCCGTCAGAATAAATTAGTTTTCTTTGAGGCGCCCGGTGACCAGCGTGGCAAGCTGGTACAGGTCCGCATCACATGGGCCGGCCCCTGGTCGATGTTAGGTGAGCTGGCAGGCCGGGCATAACTTCCATCGCTTGAGGCAGTGAGAGGAGATTATTTGATGCCGCAGATTGCAAAAGGTGGTAAATGGGTCTTTGGTTGGTCGGTTGTAGATGCCGACCGTATGTTTAGACTCCCGCCCGACGCGCAGAACGAGTATGACTTCCACACCGGGGATGATGTGATTTTCATAAAGGGCAGCAAACACTCTGGCGGGTTTAGTTTGAGCACCCCAGGCAAGTTAGAAGGCGCACCCGTTTTGATGGCGCGTGACATAGGGCGCGGCCAAATGCAGGTAGGGGGGCGAGTCGCTTTGCCGCATGGCTTGGAAATCAATCCCGGTGACCGCTTGTTGGTGGTCCGTGGGAGTGGGTATGCGTTGGGCTTCCTGAGCCGTGGG
>CAZJBO010000043.1:0-12237 GCA_964544075.1 uncultured Anaerolineae bacterium | reverse complement strand
GGGGGGGGGGGGGGGGGGGGGGGGGGGGGGGGGGGGGGGGGGGGGGGGAGGGGGAAGATGGGCGGCGGCACGGTGAAGGTGGGTGGGGGAATGAAGGTAGGTGTGGGCGGCTCGGTGAGATTGCAGGCGAGCGCGCCTACGATAAGCGGCAAAAGGTAGAGCAGGGTTAGTATGCGTCGCATGAGTTTATTGTAACATTGACCGGATGGGGCGCAACGACAAAACTTTAGGGTTGGGTGTTCGTGGGGAGCAGCCAAGTGTTTGTTTGCACGCTTTCGTGGTAAGCTCTGCACATGAGCGATATAAACCACCCCCGGCAAGACGAAACCATCCTACACTTTGAGGCCACCCCCGACCATGCCGGACAACGCCTCGACGTGGCCCTTGTTGCATGGCTTACAGAACTCTCGCGCGTCCACGTGCAGCGCCTTATCAAGACCGGCTGCGTCACGGTAGATGGGGGCGGCACAGCGAAACCTTCGCTTAAGCTGGAAGGCGGCGAACAGATCAGCGTGCGCATCCCGCCCCCCCCCACCATCGAGACCATGCCCGAAGACATCTTGCTTGATGTGCTCTACGAAGATGATGACCTTGTTGCCATCAACAAACCTGCCGGGATGGTAGTACACCCGGCTTATGGCAACCGCACCGGCACTCTGGTTAATGCGTGCTTGGCACGCTGGCCGCAGATCGCGGCGGTCGGGGGCAAGGACCGCGCCGGCATCGTCCACCGGCTTGATAAGGACACTTCCGGCGTCATCCTCGTCGCCAAGACCGAGCCGGCCCGTCTCGCCTTGATGCGGCAGTTCGAGCTGCGCACGGTCCACAAACACTACCTCGCACTGGTGGAGGGACACCCCAAGACCCCCGATGGCCGCATCGACGCCCCGATCAGCCGTGACCCCAAACAACGTAAGCGCATGGCAATAATACGCGGCGGCAAAGAGGCGGTCACGCTGTACCGAGTGTTGACGTGGTATGAGGCACACGCGCTGCTGCGCGCCGAGCCGCAGACCGGGCGCACCCACCAAATCCGTGTGCATATGCGCTTTATCGGCTGTCCCATCGTCGGCGATTCCGTATATGGACGACGCAAGAAGAACGTCAACCTGAGGCTGAACCGCCAATTCTTGCACGCCGCGCACATCGAGTTCACTCAGCCGCGTACCGGTGAGGCCATCGCCATAGATGCACCCCTGGCGCCGGACTTGCAAGCGGTGCTCGACCGACTGGCGCACGGCAGGTTTGACAACGCACCCCAATGAAGTTAACATATCGCTCGGCTATGCTAGACGGGGAGCTAGCGGTGCCTTGTACCCGCAATCCGCTATAGCGGGGTCGAACTCCCCCCTAAGGGTTTTGAGCGTCGGGTCTGGCCTGGCCGGGCGGCGTTGAGAGCCGGGTCCTGCGCGGCAGAAGCCCTCGAACCTGGTCAGGTCCGGGAGGAAGCAGCCATAAGGGGTGCCTTCTGGGTGCCGCAGGGGAGCCTGGTTGGAGCAAGCCAGCTGCGTTAAGCCGGCACTCTAAATTCGAAGGGGGGTGCATAGCCGGTTATTCCCCCTCACTAGTTTCCCGCAGCCACCCAATGAAACCCAAACAATTGCTAAAGTATTTCGATATCGCGCCCAAGCGCAGCCTGGGGCAAAACTTCTTGTCTGATCCCGGTGTGTTACAGCGCATCGTCAAGGTGGCCGCGCTCGCACCCGGCGATGTGGTGTTGGAGGTTGGCCCCGGCACCGGCACCCTAACGCGGCATCTGGCTCAGGCCGCCGGGCGCGTGGTTGCGGTAGAGCTTGACGCGCGGCTTATCCCCATCCTACGTCGCCAGACCGCCGACCTGCCTAACGTAGAGATTATCCATGCCGACATCCTTAAGACAGACCTCGGCGCGCTGTTGGGCACCGAGACTTTCCATGTTGTCGCCAACTTGCCCTATTACATCACGAGCGCCATCTTACGTCACCTGCTCGATGGTCACCCGCGCCCCCGGCGTCTCACCCTGACGATGCAGCGCGAGGTGGCGCAACGCCTGGTGAGCAAGCCGGGCAAGATGAGCTTGTTGGCAGTGAGCGTACAGTTCTACGGGCAGCCTAAGATCATGCATAAGATCAAGGCCGGTGCATTCTGGCCCACCCCCAACGTCGACTCGGCGGTTGTGCGCATCGATGTCTATGAGCAGGCGCCGGTGTCGGTGGACGACGCGGCGCAGTTCTTCCGGGTGGTGAAGGCCGGTTTTAGCCAGAAGCGCAAGCAGGTCAAAAATGCGCTGGCCGGGCCGCTAGGCTTGGAGGGCGCGCTTGTCACGGCGGCGCTGCAAGAGGCCGGCATCGCGACGGCGCGCCGTGCCGAGACTCTGAGCCTGGCAGAATGGGCCGCGCTCACCGCTGCGCTGGCCCCGCAGCTCTAAGATCACTTGGAGGCAGCACAGCATATGTCAGAGAACCTCCCGCACATCAAAATCTATACCGACGGCGGCGCCGACCCCAACCCCGGCCCCGGCGGATGGGGCGCGGTGCTCATCCACCCGGAGCGAACGCGCGAACTCTCCGGCGGCGACCCCGACACCACCAACAACCGCATGGAGCTTACCGCCGTCATTGAGGCGCTGCGGGCGCTGAAGGTGCCCTGTGCGATTGACCTTTACACCGATTCGCAGTATGTCAAGCGGGGCATCGGCGAGTGGATAGATAAATGGATGGCGAAGAACTGGAAGGGCGTGGCGAACGCTGATTTGTGGCAAACCTTACACCGCCTCGCCCAAGAGCACCGGATCAATTGGCACTGGGTGAAGGGACACGCCGGGGATAAATACAACGAACGCGCCGATGCGCTCGCCAGCGCCGCCATCCCACGCACAGCTCGCACCCTCGACCCCAACGCCACGCGCGTTGTGTTGCGCATCGCCGGCCCGAAGCAGGGCAAGGGCGCCGGCGGTTGGGCGGCGGCGATACGGCATGACGATGTGGTGGAAGAGCTGTACGGTGGGCATCCCGACACAACCGCGAACCATCTTGTTATCTATGCCGTGCTTGAAGTCTTGGCACAGCTCCCCGCCGATGCGCCGGTGCAGCTCTATACAAACAACAGTTATCTATACGACGGCATCACGAAGTGGGTTAAGGGCTGGCGCAAGAATGGGTGGGTCAAGAAGACCGACCGGCAGCCGGTGAAGTTCCGCGCTGCGTGGCAGCGTCTCGACCAGATCAACCGCACGCGCGAGATTACCTGGGTGCGCTTTAAGGATGACCCGCCTCCGGAGTTCGACGCGCTCAGACGCTTGGTCGAGCTGGGGCGGAGCGCGGCGGCGCGCGCGTGATGCTGTAACCGCAGTGATCTTGCTATGCACCGAGGCTTATTGTATAATATACACTAACCGGACAACTTGTGAACATTGACGAGGAGAGAGCGCGATGAGCATCTTCAATGGAAAGCGATTGACCAACAAAGTCTTTAAGCTCGATGCCGAGCGGATGCGCGCCGGTTGGTATTCAGACAAATACTTCGAGAACGTCGGGCGCCTGCTGGAGGCGCTGAGCCAGGGCGGTTATGTTTATAATGGCAAAAGCCCACGCCCACTGCCCGCTGCATTCCAAGACTTGCACGTCGGCGAGGTCGAGGTCGAGATGCAGTGGTTCACACGGCGGAAGCCACACGCGCTTGTCGCCGGCGTGGATAAAGCACTCTCGATGTTGCGCCACTGCACCGGTTATTTCGATGCGGAGGGACGCTTTGTCGAGACATGGGACCAATTGGAGGTCATGGCGGTACACGATGGGGTGTTCGCCCGCTATGACGGCGACCCTATGCGTGTGCAGCCGGTCATCAAGGTGCGCGGCCCCTATTGGCACTACGCTATGCTCGAAACGCCCACCCTCGGCATCCTGAGCCGTGCCAGCCGCATCGCCACGAATGTCTATAACACCCTGATCGCCGCGCGTGGCAAATCGGTATTGTTCTTCCCCGCGCGTTTTGATGTGCACGAGGTACAGGCCGCCGATGGCTATGCTTACGAGATCGCGGTAGAACGCTTCAATAGGGACTACGGTCACAAGGTTGCGCCTTTTGTCAGCACCGACGCACAAGGTGATTGGTGGGGAGGCATCGGTGGTGGCACCGTGCCGCACGCGGTGATCGCCTGTTTCCTCGGCGATACGGTGGAGGCGATGTTGGCCTTTGCGTCAACACAGCCGCCGGGGGTGCCGCGTGTAGCTTTGGTTGATTTTAATAACAATAGTGTGCGCACGTCGGTGGCGGTGCTATCGGCATATTGGGATAAATATCTGGAATACAAGCGCGCCGGGGACGATGGCCGTGCGCAGCGCTACCGTTTGTTCGGCGTGCGGCTCGACACCAGCGCCAACATGCGCGACGCGGGGCTATCTCCGATGGGGATGCCGGAGCTGGACTTGGGCGTGACGCCCCGTCTGGTGACCACGGTGCGTGAGGCGCTGAACCGTGCCTGGGAGAGCTGGGATGTGCCGTCGGGCTGGGAGGATGCGGCGCAAGCCTTCTGCCGGGATACGCGGATTGTGGTGTCGGGCGGCTTCAACCCCGAAAAGATCAAGCTCTTCGAAAGGTTGCAGGTGCCGGTGGATACCTACGGGGTTGGTTCGTCGCTGATGGCAAACGACAAAACGACCAACACCGATTTTACCGCCGACGTGGTGCGCGTCAGGCTCGACGGCACCTGGGCCGATATGTCGAAGGTCGGACGGCGGGCTTGTGATAACCCCGATATGGAGAGGGTGGACCTGTCGGCGCTGTAGCGGCTACTCTAGCACCACACCGGCAATCGATACGAACGAGGTTTTTTGTTCATCCGCCGGGCAGCGATCATAGCCCACTTCCGTGCCCTTTGCGCCGCCGAGCGCCCGCAGCATCAGATAGATCGGTGCCAGACCGCACACATTGCGTCGGCTCTGCCCGGCGTTGAGGATCGCAAAGAAGCAGTCCGCATCCCCCGCACAGATCGCACCAAGCAGCACGCGGTCGTCGAGCTGCATTTGGGCGCGCTCGACCCACCCCAGGGGCGCGGTATCGAAGGCAGGCCCCATGTGTGCCAGGTCCCCGGAGGCGACGAACAGAGTACGCCGTGCCGCCGCGAGCGCTTGCAGCGCAGCGACGGCGCTTTCTATTGTGGCGTCTTTCTCCGGCGTCCCCGTCCCGGCGATAAAGTCATGGAAGGGGCCACACAGCACCGGCACGGTAGGACAGGGTGCGCCGCCGCGCATGTGATGTACCCAGGTCAACGATAGCTCGATTGAATGCTCTTTGCGGTGATGCAGTTCGTCGGCGAACGCCGCCGTGCCGATCGCAGCGCTCAGCTGATCTACGGCGTCCTGATCGGTGGGCATGGTGCCATAAGGCGTGGCGTAGCTCTGCCGTGTGAGGGTGAGGCGGCTGCCGCCGGCGTGGTCGGTGCCGAAGATGATGAGCAGCTCTGCCGTGCGCGCGGCTGCGGCGGCTGCGGTCCAGGTGCGCGCATAGATGGGACCGCCGCGCATGTAGTCGATATGGGGGCTGAGCACACCGCGCACGCCGGGCCGTGTGTGCAGCGGCGCGTCGAGCGCTTCGATGTACTCATCGAGCCAACGGCGCAGCGCGTCGGCATCGCTTGGGTAGCTGAGGCCTGCCGAGGCCGCCGGACGCGCGGCGGCGCTGTGATAAGCATCGACCGCGTGTTGGATGGCATCGGCGGCGCGGGCGTTATCGAGCAAGAATGTGTCATCAAGGATTGCTATGAACCCAGAGACCAGGTCGGCGGGCACCGGTGTCTTGGCGCGTGCCGCGAGCATCGCTTGTAAGGTGGGGAGGTCGCGTGTGCCGTCGCATAGTGGGAGCAGCACGGCAAGCTCTTGAGGTACGAAGACGGTTTGTTCGCTGAGCTGGAGCGGGTCTTGCAGGATGAGGCCGTGTTGTCCGTTATGGGTGATGGGATGCACGCCGACGTCGCGGAGCTTGGGGCGGGTGTTCATTGAGATCATGGGTTGTACCCTCAACGATAAACTGTATCAGCGCACCTCGATATCGAATTCGATTGCACCGGCAAACGCCTCGTCGTCCGACGTGTCGCCGAATGCTTCTTGTGCGGCGTATGAACAATTCCTTGCTGTGGAACGTATACATAAGCTGCTTCCGAGATTTCATTATAGCCCACTTTGGCAGGGAGAGTAGACGGGAGGGCCGTGTCTCTAGTCGAAGGCGTGGTAGGCTTGCTGCCGGTCATTGAGACCTCGTGCTGGCATCACCCAGAAAGAAAAGCGGCCCCGCGAAAACGAGGCCGCTTTTTTATTGGATAGCCCCCGATCGGCCAACCTCAACCGACCACGGCCACCGCACGCACCGGCGAACCGTCGCCCTCTTGTATCTTGAGCGGAAAGCCATAGAACATAAACTCCGCATCGCGCGGCAGCTTATCTACGTTCACCAGACCGCTGTACGTCACGATCGCGCGCGCCAACAGCTGCCGTTCCAGCTCGACCGTGAAGAACTCATAGCCACGACGCCCCACACCCACAAACGGCGGCCCCGCCGCGCTTATCCTATCAAGCAAGCCGGTATCCGCGCGGCCCGCCGCAAAGATCAACCCCACACCGCGCGGGAGGTCTTGCCCCGGCGTCACTACGCGCGCCTTCCCAAAGAAGCACGATAGGGGAATCTCATCAAGCGTCTTGCCCTCTTGGTGCATATGTGAGAACGCATCAACGTGCGTCCCGGTATGTGACCCCATAACAAGCTCGCGCAGCACCCAACCCTCACGCGCCAGGCTGTGCACCACACGCACCTTGACCGCCGGATCGCCGGGGTATACCTCCATATCATTATAGATAGGCCGCGACAAGTCGATTACACGCGCCATGACCTGACCTCGTCCAAACTTTGGGGCTGCCGGCGGGTTCAACCACAAGCTATCCTACTCATGGTAGTACACGTCCCAACCCATATACTTATCCATCGCTTCGGCGACCGCCTCGCTCACCTGTGATAGGTTGGCCGCCACGTGATGCTCCCAACCATAGATACAGATGTTGTACAGCAGGTCTTGGAAGTTCTCAATCTCGACCACACCGGCCCCGCCGAAGGTATCCAGGACATCATCGGTGAAGCGACCTTCGCCTATATACGCCTTGATCGTACCGTTGACATCATCGGTCGCCACACGGCAGAACGTGAACGGTCCGGCCTTGATGCGGCCACAGATCGCGCCGAAGGTATTCTCCTTACCCACGCTCCCGGCAATGATCTCTTGATAGCTCATCACCGGTATATCCGAAATCAGCACATCCGCCGGGAGGTTGCTGCAATGGAACACCACGCCCTTATCAGGATCATCACCGTAGTTATTATTCCAGTCCAGCAGCATACTCGGCTTGCCGGAGGCCAACGCCATCGCATACATACCGGCCAGCCCGGTGATGTCGGTCTCGCACGCGCTCGGCGCCAGCCGGTTGCTCATCATGCTCATCAAAGTGCAGGGCACGATGCCGAAATACTCCTCCAGCGAGGTCCAACACTGGATCGCGGTCGCGTCGAGTTCTTCTTCCTCAACCCAGCGGTCGATCACCACGCCAAAGCGCGCCATGCGGTTCAGCGCCGCGCCCGGCACGCCGGTTGTCTGTGCATAAGCCTCGATCGCGGCGCGCTTAGCCTTCACATCAGGGTCGTCGTCGCCGAGGGCCTCGGCCCGGCCATACGCATCCGAGAGGTCGAGGGTCTCGACGCTGATACCGGCACGTTCGAACAGCTTCTCGCTGAAGCGTACCGTCTTGAACGCCGACGGACGCGCTCCCAACATCCCAAAGCGTGCACCCTTCATCCCCTTCACGACACGGCAGACGGCGGCAAACTCTCGAACATCCGCCCGGAAGCCCCCAGAGTCTGGCGCGACGGTGTGCAGTGTGGTCAGGGAATAGGGGATGCCGTATTGAGTGAGGTTGTTGCATACCGACATCTTGCCGCAGAAGCTGTCGCGCCGGTTTTTGATGTCCATCTTGCCCACCACGTCAGGGGTGGCTTGTACCAACACCGGCACGTCCAAGCCGGAGAAGCGGATCGTGTTCGCGACCGCGCGTTCGTCGCCGAAGTTGGGCAGGGTGACGACTATGCCGCTGATCTCATCCGCGTGGGCTTTGAACAGATCGGCACACTTACGCGCATCGCTGAGGCTCTCGACCGACCCATACTCGGTATCTTCGGGGCCGAGCGCGATGACCTTAAAGCCTTCCTCTTGCAAAACACGGATCATATCCGCGCGTCCCTCTTCGCACAGGTGGCTGGGGAAGAATCCTCGGTTGCCGACGATTAGACCCAATGTTGTTTGACTATCCATGAAAAAGCACTCCTTATAACTTGCCGTACCTATTCTTCGAAAGGCTCCAGGGTTTCTGCTCCCGGCAGCCTGCCGACCAGTTTGATGGGACTATGGATCAAAAGCGGGAGATGCTGCGGGCAAATCCACAGTTCATCCCCTCGATATTGCAACTTCATCAACGGCACTTCGTCGCCGGTGCGCTCGCATTGCAGACAGCGCGGTGGGTTATTCGTGGCGTCAGTCATGTTTATATCTCCTAAGGTTTCTTTGCTTCTATCTACTACTACGCGCATCGACGGGCATCACCAGCCGCACGAAGACCGCCGGCGAGAGCGCATCCAAGCCGGGTACGATCAAATCCGCCGTGTCGAGCGCCGCCGGCGCGTGGCTCGTTGTCACAGCAAGGCAACGCATCCCGGCCCGGCGTGCAGCCTCTACCCCCGCCGGTGCATCCTCTACCACGATGCAGCGCGCCGGAGCTACCCGCAGCGCACGCGCCGCCGCCAGGAAAACCGCCGGGTCAGGCTTTGAGGGCATATCTTGCGCCGAACATACCGCGTCTAGATAGCTGCGTATATCCAGCGCATCGAGCACCGCATTGATGTTCTCCCACGGGGCAGAGCTGCCCAGAGCCTGCTTCCAACCGGACTGTCGGAGGCGCCGCAAGCAATCGAGCGCGCCGGGCAGAAGCCGGATATCATCCCGGATGATCGCGCGATAGTGGGCCTCCTTGCGCGCGGCGATCTCTCGCTCAAGCGCCTTAGTCCAGCGCGCGCCGAGCCACCGGCTGAGTATCAGGTGGTTGGTGAGGCCAAAAGCCGCCTGGAACATCGCATCATCAAATGGGATGTCATACTCCTGGGCGACATCCTGCCATGCACGGTAATGCGCATCGTGGCTATCGATAAGCGTGCCGTCAAGGTCCCAGATCACGGCACAATCGTTCATGCCTTGCCGCCTCCCTGTGCAGTGCTTTAGACCACGCCCTCAAGTATAACAACAAGAGGGCATAAACCACGCAAGACGAACGTCTTGAGTGTGCTTGCCAAGTGTCAACTTCGTTCCCATGCCGGGCAAAGCGTCACCGCAGCCGCACGGCCCCTCCCGGTTGAGTGTTTGGCGCAAATGCACCATAATTGCCCTATACGAAGTGATAAATCTGGCGGGAGGATGTGGTAAATGTACATTCAACTCATAAGCAGGTGCATTGTTTGCATCATGCTGGTTACTGTCGCAGCCGCCGCTGCTCCGGAGACGCTGGCCCAAGAGGGACAATCGTTTCTGCCCGGCACCAGAGTGTTGGTGCACGAAGCCGACGACGGAGGCTTGACGCTCTACAGCGCCCCGGACATCGAAGCGGTACCGATAACCACACTGCCCCCCGGCACTCTGCTCACGGTAACAGCCGGGCCAAAGGATGTGGAGGGGAACGTTTGGTGGCGTGTGCGCAGCGACAGCGGCGAGGGCTGGGTTGCGCCGGGCGTAGAGGGCGGGGGCACGCTCGACCAGTTCCAGATGGACCGCATCGGCATGGCGGTCGTGGACCTCACCCGCACCATCGAGAACAACCCGGAGGAAGCCACCGGCTACATCGAACGCGGCATGATCTACCACAATCTGGCGAACGATGGACAGGCGGTCTCCGACTTCACAAACGCCATCGAGCTGCAGCCCGACACGGCATCCCTCTATAACTATCGCGGGCTGGCACATCTGAGTCTGGGCGCCTACGGTGCGGCCATCGCCGACTTTGACCGCGCGCTCGAACTCAAGCCGGACGAGGCGGTTTTCTATAACAACCGTGGGCGCGCCTACGCTGCCTCACTGAAGACCTTCTCTAACTACGATCAAGCGATCGCCGACTTCTCGCGCGCCATCGACGCCAACTCTGCCTATGGCACAGCCTACGACAATCGCGGGAAGGCCTATTACGAAATGTACCGCTACATCCGCTATGTCGCCCTATACGAAGACGCCATCGCCGACTTTGCCCGCGCGATCGAGATCGACCCATACCACGCCTCGGCATACCACCATCGCGGAGAGGTCTATCAGAACACCGGTATGTTCGACGCGGCCTTTAATGACTTCAACTCCGCCATCAAGGTTGACCCCGGCTACCTTCCGGCATACCAGAGCCTGGGCGAGTTCTATATCGACCGAGCTTACTATGACGACGCCTTCGGCGTCTTCAACCGCGTGCTAGAGATCGACCCGGACAACGCCGCCGCCTACAGCTACCGGGGGCTGACGCTCGCGCTGTATGGAAACTTCGACTCTGCCTTTGCCGACTTCGAGCAAGCGCTCACGCTCGACCCGCAAAACGCCGATTTTCACATCAACCGGGCACAAGGCTACAAAGCCGCCGGTGACTTCGAAGCGGCGCTCGAAGAGCTGGAGATCGCCGCCAACCTCGACCCACACGCCCCGCGTGTTTACTATGCCTTTGACGAGATATATACCCGCACCGGCGACTCTGAGGCGATCATCACCAGCTATGCACGTGCGGTCGAACATAACGAGGACTTCGTGGACCTACCCTCATATTATGTGCGACGCGCCCTTGTCTACTTCAACACCGGCGACCTCCTCGCCGCCATCGCCGATTGCAGCAATGCGCTCGACCTCAACCCCAGGTATGGCTATGCCTACTTCTTGCGTGGGCACTTCCAGCAAGAGATCGAGGCGTACGACCAAGCGATCGATGATTACAAGCAAGCCACCATCTTCAACCCCTACTTGATCGATGCGCCGTTGGCCTTAGGCGCGCTGTTGACCGAACTGGGGCGCGTTGAGGAGGCCTATGCGGTATATGAGCATTACCGGAGCTTAGAGCTGCCCAACGTTGATGTTGGCCCGATTGTCGAGCGGATGCAGGCGCTCCAAGCGCAGTATGGCAATCCCTGAGCGCGGTTGACAACACTGCCGGGCGCGTAACTATTCCCCGCGTATCCGCCGCAGCGCGCGCCCGGCCAGCTGCGTAAATGTCGATTCATTCGCCGCCTGCATTACTTCTAGATAACCCTCCACCGCGCCCGCCACATCGCCGTCCGCCTCCCGCATCACCGCACGGTAATACAACGCGCGCGCATTCGAGGGGTCTAGCCGCAGCGCCGTCTCAATCTCCCCCCGTGCCGCCACCACCTCTCCCGCATGGTGGAGCACCCACCCCAGGCAGGCCCGGATGTCCGCGCTCTCAGGCACTTGCACCACCGCGCTGTTGACCTGTGTCAGCGCATCGCCCGCCGGGTCATAAAGCGTATCGGCATAGAAGGTCGCCAAAGCCTCCCAAAAACGCCCGCTGTCGCCGTCCAGCTCCACCGACCGGCGCAGCCAATATGCCGCGTCTGCCAGCGCATTCCGCTGACGATACACCGCGCCCAGCTCGGCGGCGATCATAGCGTTCGTCGGGTCGAGCGCCGCCGCTTGGCGCAGCGCCGGGATCGCGCGGTAGTCTTCGCCACGCACCACATACAGCCGCCCCAGGGTATAACGCACAAGAGCGTCCTCCGGGGCCATATCGACCGCATCTTGTGCCTGTGGCAAGCCATCCTTGCCCTGATAGGCGCGTGCCAGCCCCAGGTACGCCAGCGCCTCGGCGTATCCGGGGTCGAGCAAGACGGCCCGCGTTAGCGCAAGCTCGGCCATCGCCCATTCCTCCTGCGCCATAAGCACCAACGCCAACCGCGTGTTGGCATAAGCGCGGTCCGGCTCCTCCGCCAGCGCATCCAGCACTGCCCGCAGCGCATTGGCCGGCGCCGCCAAGTCTGCATCATCGGCGACCCGATTAAGATAGATGCGTGCGTTTTGCGGATCGTAGGGAGCGATCAGGAGCGCCAGCCGGTAGAGCGCGTCGGTATCGGCGGGCGCGGCCTCGACCAAGCGTGTTAGCGCGACGGTGGCTTGCGACCAGTCTTCGTCCTGCA
>CAZJBO010000042.1:0-12255 GCA_964544075.1 uncultured Anaerolineae bacterium | reverse complement strand
GCGACATCAGGCCGATGAGTATCATCGCCCAGGTGAGCGCGCCTGTGCCGATGTTTAGATATTCGACCAGCAGGCCTGCCGATAGGATCAGGAGCTTTTCCAGGCGTCCGGCTATGCCGACGTTGCAGTCGCTGAGCCGGCCTTTCGATTCGGCTTTGGCCCGGACGTAGCTTGCCATCACCATGCCGAAGAGCGCGAACAGCACCCAGATCGACGCCACCCGCCCGGATAGCCCGATGCCGGCGAAGATGAAGAACTCGGCATAGCGGTCGGAGACGTGGTCGAGCACGCCGCCGAAGCGGGTCGCCATATCCATTGCGCGCGCGGTGGCGCCGTCCATGACGTCGCCGAAGACCATGCAGCCCATCCACACAAAGCCCCATATGATCGCATCTTGCGCAAACGCGATGCCGGATAGCACGCTGAAGCCCACACTGATAAGAGTCCAGGCGTTGGGGGTGATCTTTAGGCGCGCGCTGAGGCCGCCGAGCTGTTGCGAGAGCTTCTCGTATTGGCCGCGCCGTGTGCGCAGCCCTTCTTCGGTCTCTTTTGCTGCCTGTCTCATCTTATCACTTTTGCCCATGCAATAGCACCTCCGTGCGGCGTTCGGCTTCCTCGTAGCTGAGCGGGAAGTCTGGCCCGGTATGTTCGACCATGACCGAGGCAACGCATGAGGCGAAATAGCCCACCTCGCGCAGCGAGTGGCTCTCCTCGGCATAGCGGACCATAAACCCGCCGGCGTAGGTATCCCCGGCGCCGGTGGGGTCTACGGCGTTGGTAGCGTAGGCCGGGATGCGGATAAGCTCGTTACCGTCGTAGATCACCGACCCCTCGGCGGCCAGGGTGACTATGGCGATCTCGCAGCCCAGGGCATGTAGAGCCTTGACCGACGCGCGTGCTTTCTCTTCGTCGTCGCGCGGGTCGATGCCGGTGATGATGTGTGCTTCGTGCTCGTTGGCCTTGACCACGGTGCAGAGGGGGATGATCGCGTCGATGTCGGGGTGGCGGAAGCGTTCGATGCTGCCGTCCTCGGCCACGCGGCGGATGATGCCTTGAGGGTCGAGCAAGATCGGGGCGTTGGTGCCGCCCCGGATCGCCCGGATCAGGGACAGGGGGGTCTCGCCCAGGATGGGGCCGATCAAGACGAAGGTCGCGTTGCGGAATTGGGCAGGGAAGGCCGGCACGGGTGGGGCGATGCCGAGCACATCGAGGGTGCGGTCGCCGCGTGCGTCGTAGATCAGGCTAAAGCCGCCGGTTTTGTCGGCGGGGTAGATTTCGTACTCGATGCCGTAGTGGTCCATATCGTGCAGGAACTGTGCTTTGAAGTCGTCGCCGACACAGCCCACCAGCGCGGCTTCGCACCCCAGCTTGCGCGCTGCCAGACAAGCGTTGGTCGAGCAGCCGGAGAGTACGCGCTCGCCGGTGGTGATCTGTGGAGTCTTGATATAGTCGTAGACAGGGTTCCCGATGCCAACAAACATGTTAATGAAAGCCTCCTTAGTGCCCGTTACGGCACGAAACGAATCAAGGGAGGTATTATAATGCCGGGCATCTAGATTGCAAATGCCTCGATTCGGAGACGTTCGGCACCGCCTGGGGTTGAAACCCCAGGCTAACAGCAAACCGTCGGCTGCGCCGACCTTGCGCGCATTCTTTCCGGGTCGGCGTAGCCGACATCTCATCTAGCCTGCGGTTTCAACCGCAGGCACCCCAGGCTAACAGCAAACCGTCGGCTGCGCCGACCTTGCGCGTGCTCTTTCCGGGTCGGCGTAGCCGACATCTCATCTAGCCTGGGGTTTCAACCCCACGCATCCCACGGTATACTCATCCTCGGCGGCACCCGTTGCTTATACGCGCCGCCGTTTTTTGTATTGCACGTTACGGGAGAATGCGCACGATGGCAGATAAAGGGGTCACCCCACGAAGCGAAGACTATGCACGTTGGTACACGGACGTCGTCCGGCAAGCAGAGCTGGCCGATTATGCGCCTGTGCGGGGCTGTATGATTATCCGCCCCTATGGGTATGAGCTGTGGGAGGCAGTCAAGGGTGGGCTGGACCGCCGCTTCAAGGCAACCGGGCACCGAAACGCCTACTTCCCGCTCCTTATCCCTATGAGCTTCTTGGAGAAAGAAGCCGAGCACGTCGAAGGCTTCGCACCGGAGCTGGCGATCGTGACACACGGCGGTGGCAAGAAGCTCGAAGAACCGCTGGTCGTGCGCCCCACCTCCGAGACCGTCATCGGCTATGCTTACGCCAACTGGATTCAGAGCTACCGCGATCTGCCTGTGCTCATCAACCAGTGGGCCAATGTCGTGCGCTGGGAGCTGCGCACCCGGCTCTTTCTGCGCACGATGGAATTCCTCTGGCAGGAGGGGCACACTGCCCATGCCACCTATGAGGAAGCGCAAGCCGAAACCCTCGGCATACTCGACCTCTACACCGACTTCGCCATCAACGACGCCGCCATCCCGGTTGTCCAGGGGCGTAAGAGCGCACAAGAAAAGTTTGCCGGCGCCCTCACAAGCTATAGTATCGAGGCGATGATGGGCGACCGCCGCGCGCTGCAAGCCGGCACCAGCCACAACCTCGGCCAGAACTTCGCCAAAGCCTTCGATATAAAATACCTCGACCGCAACAACGAACTTCAATACTGTTGGACGACCTCGTGGGGCGTGAGCACCCGTATGGTCGGCGCGATCATCATGGCGCACGGCGATGACAAGGGGCTGCGCCTGCCGCCCGTCATGGCTCCGTACCAGGTCGTGATGGTGCCCATCTACCGCAGTGATGCCGAGAAGAGCGTCGTGCTGCCTGTCGTGCAAAGGCTTGTCGATGAACTCAATGCGGCGGGCGTGCGCGTCCATGTGGACGACCGCGAAGGTCTGCGCCCCGGCTTCAAGTTCAACGAGTGGGAGATGCGGGGCGTGCCGCTGCGCATCGAGGTCGGGCCAAAGGATGTAAAGAAGGGCAGCGTTGCGATGGTCCGCCGTGATATCGACGACCGCAAGCAAGCCAAGACCTTCACGCCACAAGCCGGTATCGTCGCCAGGGTGCACGAGACACTGGACGCGATCCAGGCCAACATGTTGCAACAGGCGACCACGTTCCGCGATGCGCACATGCATGTGGTCGATAGCTACGACGAGTTCAAGGCCGTGATCGCAGAGGGCGACTGGGCGTTGGCATATTACGATGGTTCCGCCGAGGCCGAGGAGATAATCAAGGCCGATACGGGCGGCGCGTCCTCGCGCTGCTTCCCGCTCGACCAAGCGCCGGGCGAGGGTAGGTGCGTTGCGACAGGCCGCCCCGCCACCGAGCGGGCTTGGTTCGCGAAGGCGTATTAAGAAGATCGGCCCGGTGGCGGGGAGGGAAGTATGGCGATCCGGCGGCGGCTGACATCCATCGACCCTGACCGTGCGGCGATGACCGCGCTCGCTGCTGCCGCCAGCGTCGCGCGCGTGCTGCCCGGCACGCGCACCATCGACGACGCTTATATCACCTTCCGCTATGCGCGCAACATCGTCAACGGCTTAGGCTTTGTCTATAACCCCGGCCAAACCGTGCTCGGCACCACAACACCCCTCTTCACCGGGTTGATGGCACTGCTTAGCTTCATCACCGGGCGCGGCGCATTCCCCGGCTTTGCGCTCTTTGTCAGCGCGCTTGCCGACGCCGTTACCTGCGTGCTGCTCTACCGCCTGGCCCGACGTCTGACCGGGGCACGCTTGCCGGGCCTGGCGGTGGGGGCGCTCTGGGCCGTTGCGCCGATGAGCGTTACGTTTGCCATCGGCGGCATGGAGACCAGCATCTTCATCATGCTGATGATGCTCACCTTCTGGCTCCACATCAAAGGATGGGGGTGCCGGGCCGCGCTCACCGCTGCGCTCGGTGTGCTGGCGCGCCCCGATGCACTGCTTTGGGCCGGGCTGGTCTTCGCACACCAGCTCTGGGTGCGGGTTAGGCGAGCGCAGCGTGAGGGCGTCGGCAACGCACCCAATGCGCTGCTCGCGGTGCTGCCGTGGCGCACATGGGCAGTGTTCGCGGCGGTGCTGCTCCCCTGGGTGTTGTTTGCATTCGCCTACTTCGGCTCACCGTTGCCGCGCTCGGTCGGCGCGAAGACGCTTACCTACACGCTCCCGACCGGCGCAACCCTGACACGTCTGATCCAACACTTCGCCACACCCTTCTTCGAATATGATATATTGGGCGCGCTCGGCACCGCCGTCGGCATGGTGCTCTATCCGATGCTCTTTGCCATCGGCGCGCTCTCCCTCACGCGCGGCACGCGCGGCGATGGGCGCGCGTTGCCTATGTTGGTCTATCCCTGGATTTATGCCGCGCTCTTTGCCATCACGAACCTGCTGCTTTTCCGCTGGTATCTCGCGCCGCCTCTGCCGGTATACTTCTTGGGGATCGTGGCGGGAGTGTGGGTTATAACGGGCGCGGTGCGGCGGCAGTCCCTACAGCGGGCGATCTTTACGGTAGTGGCGCTGGGCTGGCTGGCCTTGACGCTTAATGCATGGGAGCTGCACCCCGACCACGGCAGCGACCGCCCCGCGCCGGAGATGGCTTTTATCAAGCTGGAACTGCTTTATGAACAGGTGGGGCGCGCGTTGGCCGGGGAGTATGGCGTCACTGCCGAGACGGTCGTCTCGGCGGGTGACATCGGCGCGCTTGGCTACTTCAGCGGTGCGGTGATCTTCGATACGATCGGGCTGGTCACCCCGGAGGCCGGTGCTTATTACCCTGTGGACCCCGAACTCATCGCGCCGGGGAACAACTATGCGGTCCCGCCGGCGCTGGTTTTGGATGCCGCACCGGACTATCTGGTGATCGTAGAGTCGTATGGGCGGCTCGGCCTGATGCAAACGCCGGGCTTCCTGGCGCGCTACGAATTGATCGAAACCCTAGAGACCGACATCTACGAAAGCTACGGGATGCAGGTGTTCCGGCGGCGGGACTGAGGGAACGCTACAGCACCGGATATATCGCGATCCCCAACGCGCCGCATATCGCCACGATCAGCGGTGCGATGAACAGCGCGGGCAGGAAGTTCGCCATGCGCGGCTGCTTGATATCTAGCAAGATCAGCGCCAGCCCGATCAACACCAACCCCCCGGTTGCGCTCATCTCATCGACCATCGGGGTGCACATGAAGCTGCCTGCCAACGCGCCCAGCAGCGCGAAGCCCCCTTGTACACTCAGCACGGTTATGATGCTAAAGGTCACGCCCACGCCCAGCGCCGAGGCGAGTGCCAACGATGCGAAGCCATCGAGCACGCTCTTGACCGCCAACAGCGTGTAATCACCGGTCATGCCGTCTTGGATCGCGCCGAGCACGGTCAGTGGGCCGACACAGAAGAGCAGGCTTGCCGCCACAAAACCCTTGACGAAGCGTGCACGGCTCGCCTCGGCTGCGTCCTCCGTGGCCCCGGCATAGCGGCGCTGGAGCCAGCCGCCGAAGGCGTTGAGCCGCGCGTCGATGTCCAGCAGCTCGCCGATAATCACCCCTGTGCCGATGCTCAGCAGCGGGATGATGATGTTGCCGGTCTTCGTGGCGTTGTCGAGGCCGATCGCCAGCGTGGTCAGACCGAGACCGGTAGTCACCGATTCTTGTATGTTTGCCGAGAGACGGTCGCCGATGAGCAGGCCCAACGCGCTGCCGATGGCAACGCTGAGTGCATTGAGGATGGTTCCGATCATATGCTACCTCCGCGTGTGCGGTGTAAAGGTGCCATACCTAAAATGGGTCCTTCTATAGGACATGCTACCTCCGCGTGTGCGGCGTAAAGGTGCAAGGGTCGGGCGGCATGGCATACACGCGCGCCCGCTCTCTGTGGTTCCTAGTACTGCAAATATTCTGCGCGCAAGGTGTTGAAGGCCGCCAGCTCCGCTGCCCAGCTTGCCACCAGCTCCGGCACCGGCGCGCCTGCATCGAGATGGGCGCGCACGCGCGTGCTGCCGCTGAGCCGGTCGATCGAGTAGCGCCCGTCGTGGACCGGCGCGCCCCCCCATGCGAAGTCGTGCGGATACATCGCCTTGATGACCGCCAGCATGTGCAGCGCCGTCTCGACCGGGCGGAAGCGGTCGCGGTTGCGCACGTGGAGCTGAACGCCGCCGCACGTCACCCCCGCGTGCTTGCTGAAGCTCGGCGTGAAGTACACCGGGCGGAAGCGCAGCCCCGGCAGTGCCCGCGCATTGAGCGCCTCCGCCAGTGTCTCGGCTTCGATCCAGGGCGCGCCGATATATTCAAAGGGGTGGGTCGTGCCGCGCCCCTCGGAGAGGTTCGTGCCCTCGAACAAGCACGTGCCCGGATAGACCGTCATCGCGTCGAGCGTGGGTAAGTTGGGCGAGGGCGGCACGAAGGGCAAGCCGGTTTGGTCGTACCACATGGCGCGCGTCCAGCCTTCGAGCGGCGCCACGGTCAGGTCACAGTTGATGTCAAATGCCGAGTTGAAGAGCTTTGCCAGCTCGCCTATGGTCATGCCATAGCGGATGGGGATAGGGTACATGCCCACGAACGAAGCGTGCGCGGGTTCGAGCACCGGTCCTTCTACCACCACGCCGTTGAGAGGCGCCGGGCGGTCGAGCACGATCACGGGGAGGCCGTGCGCGGCGGCGGCTTGCATCACGTGGGCAAGGGTCGAGAGGTAGGTATAGAAGCGCACGCCGGCGTCTTGCATATCGAAGATGAGCACATCCAGCCCGTCGAGCATCGCCGGTGTGGGTTTGTAGTGCGCACCGTATAGGCTGTAGACCGGCAAGCCGGTGCGTGCGTCGGTGTAGGCCCCGACCTCGACCGCATCTTGCGCCGCGCCGTGCAGCCCGTGCTCTGGGCCGAAGAGCGCGCCGAGCGTCACTGCCGGGTGCGCGTGCAGGCGCTGCACCGTGCTGATGAGGTCGCGGTCCACGCCGGTCACGTTGGTGACCAGCCCCACGCGCCGTCCGGCGGTCGGCGCGGTTTGGCGGGCCAGGAAGACTTCAAGGCCTAGCCGCGTGTTGTTGTTATCCATTGTTATATGCACCTCAACGCACTCTCTTTGTATGTATCTGTTCACCTGCTCTATGTGGCTGGTGACCGAAGGGAATGCCCCCGGCTCAAAGCCACCACAGAGAGCAAGTGTAACATAAGGTCGGTGAGCTGCGTCGCCTGCTCCATGATTGTCATAACCCGACACGCCGCATCGGTTCATCTTGCCCATTGCAATATAGAAGCGGTATCATCGGCGCTATGTTGACGTACAAAGCATACCTGATGGGAATAATCTGCCTGTTGTTGGTATCGGTCACCCTCCACGCCGAGGCGACACAGCCATCTCTGCCGACGCAGCCGCCCACGCCCACGACTGTGTATGTCGAGCACCCTGTGACGACGCAGCAAGCGGCTGCTGCATACCTCGCTACGCCCCCTACCCATGCACCCGGAGGACCCACCCCCCCGCCGACCGCCGCGCCCTGCCCTGCCGAGGCCGGACCGGTCTTGCGCTATGATATCAACACCGTGGTCAACCTGAATATGCACACCGTCCGCGCCACCGAGCTTGTGCGCTTCCGCAACGAGACCGGCGATATTTTGGATAAGTTGGTGTTCAGCGTCGAGCCGAACCGCCAGCCTGGGGTCTTCTCGCTCATCGACCTCCAAATCCCCGGCGGCGATGGCATCCGCGCCTACGAGCTGACCGGGCCGGAACTGACGGTGTTCCTCTCCGAGCCATTGGGGGGGAACTGTACCGCCAGCTTGCAGCTCGACTTTGTGCTCGCCCCCCTCCCCATCCCCAGCAGCGGCTTTCGCGGACGGGCCGGACACCTGGGCTTTAGTCAACGCCAGTTTAACTTGGGGCACTGGTTCCCCTACCTGACCGCCTACCGCCCCAATGTGGGCTGGGTCTGGCACCCGGCCTATGGCGCCGGCGAGCACTTTGTGCTGCCCACTGCCGACTTCGACGTAACGATCGGGGTAGAGGATGCCGATACGCCCCAGGTGGTGGGTCCGGGCGTGGTGGATAAGATCGACGACAGCACCTGGCACTTCACCCTGACCGGTGGGCGCGATATGGTCTTCTCGATCGGCGAGAGCTACGATCGCGTCGGCGCACGCACCACGTCGGGGTTGCGGCTTGAGGTGTACTTCTTTGACGAGGACGAAGGGAACCGCGAGGCGGCGCTCCATGCGCTGGATGTGGGGATCGCGGCCCTCACGCGCTACGAGCAGCTCTTCGGCCCGGCCCCGTTTGAGCGCTTCGTGGTGGTCAATTCCGACTTCCCCGACGGTATGGAGTTCTCCGGCTTGGTGTTCGTCGGCTCGGAATACTTCTACTTCTACAACGGCGCACCGGCGGCTTGGCTGACCCTGATTACCGCCCACGAGCTATCCCACCAGTGGTGGTACGCGCTGGTCGGCAATGACCAAGCGCTCGACCCCTGGCTAGACGAAGCGCTCGCGACCTATAGCGAAGTGCTCTACTTGGAAGAGGCCTACCCCGAATTGGTGAGCTGGTGGTGGGATTTCCGCGTGACTCAATATCACCCGCAAGGCACCATCGGCAAGCCCATATATGAATATACGTCATGGCGCGAGTATATCAACGTAAACTATCTGCTCGGCGCAACCATGCTGCGTGATCTGCGCGCCGCGATGGGCGACGAGGCATTCTTTGCCTGGCTGCAAGCCTATGTCGCGGCAAACGCTAGACGCCTGGCAGTGGCCGATGATCTGTGGGCCGCACTGCCCGACGGCGTAGACCGAGAAGCGATTAACCGTATCCGGGCAAACTATGGCCTGGACGAGGAAGATGAGTGATGACCGAAACCATTGTGATTATCCCAACCTATAACGAGAAGGAAAACATCGCCGACCTGGTCGGACAGGTTATGGCGCTGCCGCTCGCCGGGCTTGAGGCCGTCATCGTTGACGACAACTCGCCCGACGGCACCGGCGACATCGCCGATGCGCTGGCGGAAGAGTATTCAGGCCGGGTACACGTCGTGCATCGCCCCGGCAAGCTGGGCCTCGGCACCGCTTATATCGCCGGTTTCAAGGCGGCCCTCAGCCGCCGCCCGCAGCGCATCATGACGATGGACGCCGACTTTTCGCATAACCCCGCCTACATCCCGGCGATGGTCGAGGCCAGCACATACTTCGACTTGGTCATTGGGTCACGCTATGTGCCCGGCGGCGGCGCCGAGAATTGCACCTTGCTGCGCATCTTGCTTAGCAAAGGCGCGAACTTCCTGGCGAAGACCTTGCTGGGCTTATATGCCGGTGATTGCACCGCCGGGTTCCGCTGCTACCGGCGCGTGGTGCTGGAGACCATCCCGCTTGATGCGATCTTCTCCAACGGCTATTCCTTCCTCATCGAGATGCTCTTCCTCACCCAACAGGCCGGCTTCACGGTCGGCGAGGTCCCGATCACCTTTGCAAACCGGACGCGCGGCGCCTCCAAAATCTCGCGCGATGAGATCATCAAGGCGCAATACACCGTGCTGCGGCTCGCGGCACAGCGCTTTATCAGAGATAGGAAGCAGGGCGTCGGGCTGGTGATCGCGGCGCTGTTGTTGGTGATATTGTGCTTGGCCGTGGTCTGGCGCAAGCTGAGCACGTGAGCGCGGCGACTCCGGCCCCGCGCTTGTTTCCGCTATAATAAAGAGCAGTTGCCTAATATCATATAGAGATGAGCAGGGAGATCAGGTGAAAAGACAGCTAAGCGTTGGGCTGGTGGTGCTATTACTTGTGTTCGCATCGCTGGCCTGCAACGCATCAACCAACAAACCAACCCCAAGTGACGAAGAAAGTATCCCCACCTTAGGCACGCTCGACATCACGCAGGTGCCTACCCGCGTCCCGATGACCGCCACCTTTACCCATACCCCCATCCCCACCGACCCGCCGGCAACCGATACCCCGCTCCCCACCGATACCCCCCCCCCCATCGATACCCCCGCGCCCCCCACCACCGCCGCGCCTGCCGCGCCTGCCGCACCCGCTGCGCCTACCAACACGCCCGGCGTCCAACCCGACGCCTCGGCAGGGCAGCCCTTCGAGGTGTTGTGGGGCTTTGGGCGCGCTTGGGATGATGCCGAAGCCAACCAGGGACACCATATCTTTTACCTGAAGCCGCGCGGTGGTTCGGGGATTTATAAATACTTCCGGGGCGAGGAAGAATTGCCCAGCGGCGAGGTTGAGATAATCGCCACCTTGTGCAGCGGCACCACCGGTGCGGAATATCGCGTTGAGGATACCGCCGGTAATTCAGAGACGGTTTATATCGGCTTCACGCCTTTCTGCCCCACGCCTATGCACTGCTCTGATTGCGAGCTGTGGCATCCCTGATGTTGGGCACCTAACATGCACCGCTTGTTAAGGATTGCGCGCATGGATACCTTAAGCCACCGCTTCTTTTCGTTAATCGTGTTGGCCTGCCTGGTGATGACAAGCCTGGCTTGCAACCTCACCAAACAGGCCGAACCCACCCCCACCGCTACCTTGATTGTGTTGGGGTCGCCATCGCCTGTCACCACCGGCCTGCTCTTGCCGACCGCTACGCCCGGACCCAGCCATACCCCTCTGGGTGGACAGTTCGACCCCACCTTCACGCCGCCCCCCTCACCTACGCCTATCCCCCTGCCGACGCTGGTGCCGCCCACCGCGTCGCCGGTGCCCACCGGCACCGAAACCCCCGACGTCGCAAGCACCGGCCCGCTTGAGATGAGCTTGGAGATCCACGGACGACGTCTCCTCGAAGACGGGCGCGTCACATGGACCATCACCGTACACGCGGTTGGGGGCAACGGGGCATACACTTACGAGCATCTGGGCGCGGTGCAGCCGGGGCCGACCTTCGATACCGTCGGCACGCAGGGGAACGCCATCGTGCACGAGGTGATTGTGCGCTCCGGCGATGGTCAGCAGGCATCTTGCAATTACTATATCCCCGGAGACGCAACCGGCGATATATACGACTCTTGTGACGATTAGCGCCGTGCGCCTGGGGTTGAAACCCCAGGCTAAAAGCGATAACGTCGGCTGCGCCGACCTTTGCCGATGGTGCGCGCTCCCCCTCACCCCCTATCCCCCTCTCCCTCACCAGGGGCGAGGGGGAACCGGAACGCGCGCGGGGGGGCGCTCCCCTCGCCCCAACGAGGGAGAGGGGCCGGGGGTGAGGGAGATGCCGCAGACCAAGCATACTTAGAGATAAACTCAATGGACATTTTGATTTTCATCTTCGCGATAGTGGCGCTGCTGGGCCTCATCGTTGTCGTCAACCTCGCCGTGCGTTTTTCCGATAAACCGTTGGTGCGCTACCTCACGCCCATCCTGCTGATGTGCATCAATGTCAGCATCGTGCTCAACGGCTTAGCCTATACCCTCCTCCCCGACACCCCAGAAGCCGCCGCCCTCGACCTACCACAGGTCAGCCCGGCACAGGCCGCCAGCGTTGCCCGTCTTTCGTTGTTGGTGGCAGCGGTTGCTTCGGCGCTGTTGTTGCCACCGGTGCGCCGCTTGCTGAAGCGCAGCGGGCTGCTCGCGTCCGCCTTTAACCCCGCCTCGGATATACATACGCTCGGCTTGGTCTTCAGCGTCTACCTGGTAGGGCAAACTGTCATAAGCTCGGCCATGCTTGACGATATGGGCGAGCTGGCCGAGGATTTTAGCGCCTCGCCGATCGTGAAAACGGCAGTGCTCCAGGCCCTGCTCTTCTATGTGGTCGCGATAGTGGGCGTCGGCTTCATCACCCGGCGCGATTGGCGCGCGACCTTCGAACGTCTGGGTGTGGTGTGGCCGACGTGGTGGCAGGTGATGTTGGCGCTGGGGATTGCCGCCGTGATGTTGGTGGTGCAGTTCTGTACACTTGCCGCTTGGTTTACCGTGGCCGGGGAGGATGCTTTCAACAACCAGAACAAAGCCGCCGAAGCGATGACCGGCCAAATCGATACGATGGGGAATGCCTTTCTGATCTCTTTCACCTCTTCCACCAGTGAAGAGCTTGCCTTTCGCGGCGCGCTGCAACCGGTGCTTGGTGTGGGGCTTACCGCGATCACGTTTGCTCTGACGCATATTCAATATGGCTTCTCGCCGGCAATGCTCTTGATCCTGGCGCTGGGCGTGGCGTTGGGATTGCTGCGCAAATATACCAACACAAGCACCGCCGTACTCTGCCACTTCTTCTACAACTTCGCCTTGATGAGCCTCGGCATCTATCTCCAACGTGTGGCCGAGTTCATGCCCGATACCACCATGACCGACCCTCTGCAC
>CAZJBO010000041.1:0-12367 GCA_964544075.1 uncultured Anaerolineae bacterium | reverse complement strand
GCGGTTGAAACCGCAGGCTAGCGCGATACGTCGGCTGCGCCGACCCCGGACGCGAACCGCGCGCGACTCCGGTTCCCCATCTCCCCGGCGAGGGAGAGGGGGATAGGGGGTGAGGGGCTTTGTGCCTGGGGTTTCAACCCCCGGCGGTGCAGGCGCACGCCCCCGGCGCCCAGGCCTTCAACGAATCTTTTTGCTATGTTCAAATCGGATGATTATACTCGGCGCGCACCTTAGCCTTTGAGGTATCTTACATCAATGAAAATCAGCGTTATCATCCCTTGCTACAACGAACGGCAAACGATTGAAGAAATCATCAAGCGCGTGCGCGCGGTGAAGATCGCTACCGAAATCCTCGTTATCGATGACGGCTCGACCGACGGCACGCGCGACATTCTGCGCGCTATGCCCGAAACCGACGCCTTGCGCGTCATCTACCATGACCACAATCAGGGCAAAGGCGCCGCCGTGCGCACCGGATTCCGGCAGGCCACGGGCGATGTCTTCATAATCCAGGACGCCGACTTGGAATATGACCCGCGCGAGTACCCCACCCTGCTCAAGCCGATTGAGGAGGGCATCGCGGAAGTGGTGTATGGGTCACGCTTCCTGGGCGGGCCGCACAAGGCGATGTTCTTTTGGAACATGATCGCCAACCGCTCGCTGACCTTCGTGACCAACCTGCTTTACAACAGCATCTTGAGCGATATGGAAACCTGCTATAAAGTATTCCGCGCCGAGGTGGTGCGGGGCATCAGGCTAAGAGCGCGCGGCTTCGAGCTAGAGCCGGAGATCACGGCAAAGGTGCTCAAGCGTGGCTATCGCATCTACGAAGTGCCCATCTCGTATAACGGGCGCGAGTGGTACGAAGGGAAGAAAATCCACTGGACCGACGCACCCAAAGCGCTCTGGACACTGCTTAAATATCGTTTTGTCGATTGACAAGAAGATTACCCCGGTCCGCTATACACTGCTCGCACTCCTGATCTTGATAGGGTTTGGGCTGCGGGCTGCGCTGCTGACCGAAAACCGCTTCCATGTGGACGAAGCGCTCTACGCCACCCACGCGCGCGCGGTCGCACGCGGCGCCGACCCGCGCTTGCTCACCTTTGACGTTGACAAGCCGCCCCTGAGCACCTACCTCACGGCGGCGGCGTTTGCGGTGTTGGGGGTGAGCGAGTTCGCGGCGCGGGTGCCTAACCTGCTGGCGAGCGTGTTGAGCCTATCGGTCGCATGGGCGCTGGCACGCCGGATGTATCCCCTCTCCGGCGGGGCAAGATGGTTTACCCTTCTGATCCTTGCCCTCTCACCCTATGATGTGTTGTTTGCACCGACCGTCTTTGCCGAACCACAGCTTACCTTGTGGGTGCTGCTGGCTTGCCGGGCGGCGGTGGGCGACCGTTGGGGATGGGCGGGCGGCGGCCTTGCGTTGGCTCTGGCGACCAAGCAAAGCGCATTGTTCTACATACCGCTGGTTGTGGCGTTGGGGGTGGTGTATTCCTCTGCGTCGGCATTGCCCTATAGAGCGCTTGCCGTGCGCTTGCTGCGCTTGGCCTTGCCGCTGCTGGGATGCGTGCTGCTGCTCTTGCTCTGGGATGCGCCGCGCGGTGCTGCGCACAGCTTCTGGGCGCTGAATCTCGCCAACAATGCCCCCGACCGTTGGATACGCGCTGCCGAGGTGCTGCCCCGGCTGCTGGCTTGGGGGTTTTGGCTCGGCATGTTTACCGCTTCGGCGCCGCTGAATGCGGCCTTGCTCGTTGTGGGTGTGGCCGGGTTTGTGTGGCGGCTGTGTTTCCGGGCACGGCAGCGTGCAGCGTTGGCCGATGTGGTGTTGGTCGGCTTTATCTTGGCGTATGGTGGGCTGTTGTGGCTGCGTGCATTCAATCTCTACGACCGCTATATACACACCCTGCTGCCTCTGTTGGCGCTTCTGGCGGCACATGGCGTCGTGGCGGTGCCGGTATCGCGCCGGGCGCGCGGTGTGGCGGCGATATTGCTCACGCTGGCGATGCTGCTTGGCTGTGCCTTCCCGCTGCACGATGCGTTGGCCGGGCGCTTGGTGTTGGGCGGTGACAAGGGCCGGTATGACGGCATCGACCGCGTGGCGGAGTTTCTAAACGGGCGGCCTCATGCGCCGGGGACCCCGATATGGGTGTGTGACCATTGGTTAGGTTGGGCGCTTGGTTTCTATCTGGGGCCGGAGACGGCGGCTGTGGTTACTTGGTATCCGCAGCCCGGTGCGCTGACCGGCGGTGTGCCCGGTGCGGGCTGCTATCTGCCGGTCCCGGCAGATGCGCCGGCGGCGCGCTGGCTGCGAACGGCAGAGCGCGCCGGGTTCGGCGTGACGGAGGTTTATGCTGTGCCCAACCGCCGGGGCGTGCGGTCCTTCACCGTGTACCGGATATCGCCTTCATTCGAAGCTGAAGGTGATGGGGGCGAAGGGCGCCGCCGCCCCCCGGCGTCAGTGCAGGGGGTGTGGTAGGTCGAGCGGCAAGGGGAAGGGCCAGGTCTGCCAGACCGACTGCCCATCCAACACGCGCAAGGCGGCCTCCAGCGTGGGATCAAAGCCTTCGTAGATAGCATAAGTCGGCCAGTTTAGCTTCATATCCGGCGCCAGGCCTGTGCCATCGACGGTGTGTCCTTCGGGGGTATACCATCGTGCGATTGTCACGCGCACGCCGCCGCCGTTGGAAAGCATCCGCCAGGTCTGCACGGTGCCTTTGCCGAAGGTATCTGTCCCGATGACTACCGCACGCTCGGTATCTTGCAGCGCGCCGGCGAGCAGCTCGGAGGCGCTGGCGCTGCCCTGGTCAACGAGCACTACCATCGGGACGTCTTCGGCGACTCCGTCCTGTGTCGCGACGTGCTCTTGTTCGTCGGTGGCCGACCGTTCGATGAGCACCACGCCTTCGGGTATAAACTCGCTGGCGATGTTGACGGCGGTGTTCAGATAGCCGCCGGGGTTGCCGCGTAGGTCGAGGACTAAGCCGGAAGGCTCTTGTGCCATGAGGTCTTCCAGGATGGCGGTCATTTCCGCCTCGGTCTGCGCGCCGAACTGTCGCAAGCGGAGGTAGGCTACCGTCCCGTCGTCTACCATCTCGCCCTCGACGCTGGGTATCTTGATGCTGGCACGGACTACATCGATCTGTAATATGCCGGATACGCCATGCCGCCGTATGCCCAGCGTCACCGTGGTGCCGGCTGGCCCGCGCACCCGGTTTATCAACTGTGCTTGGTCGAGGTCGGTGATGTTTTCGCCGTCCACCTCATAGACTGCGTCTCCATCGAGCACGCCGGCGGCCTCTGCCGGGGAGGTTTCGATTACCGAGACGATTATCAGCGCGCCGGTAATCTCGTCTTTGCGCACATAGGCGCCGATGCCTTCGAACTTGCCTTCCAGGTCTTCGTTCGCCATAGCGAACTCGGCGGGCGTCATGTAGGTAGTGTTCGGGTCGCCGAGCACGCTCAACATCCCCTCTAGCGCGCCTTCCATCAAGGCGATGTCGTCCACCTCGTCAATATCGACGTAGACGTCGTGCAGCATGTCCCAGGTTTCCCAGAACGGGGCGAAGAGCTTGTCCCTTTGTGCCGCATCCGTTGTCTGGGGGCTGGCTAAAGCGCTCTGTGCGCCCTGCACGCCCAGCATATAGCCCGCGAGCAGAAAGATCACGGCAAAGATTGTCATTCCCATAGCTTTACGCAGCATCAATTACTCTCCCTATATCTTTTGTCAAGTTGTGCGCCCTGGCGGGTGCGCATGGAAGGTGTCTATTCTTCGGGCGGCGGCGGTGCTTTGATCTTGAACGAAACACGTTTGCTCTCTGCCGCCAGCTGTCGCACCATCGATAGCCAATCGGCAAGCGCCAGCGGAGGCTTGACGACCAAGAGGTAGGGGCTTGCGATCACAATGCGCTTGACTGCCGCGCGTGTGAGGGTCAGGGCGAGGCGTTGGGGCGAGAAGAAGTCATCGCCGCGCGCCTGGGCGCGTTTGAGGTCGCTGGTGGTGAGCGAGACGATGACTACATCGCGTCCCTCGTGGCGCATATCCTCCGGCGTGCCGAACAAAATATCTTCCGGCAGGGTTTCCTTGCGGCTTTCGGCGAGTTCGAGCGCGCCGGTTTCTATCAAGCGCGCCTGGGCGCGGTAGGGCGAGATCACACCGACTTGTTCTGGCGGGACTCCGCACCCCAGGGTGAGCACTACTGCGAGCCATGCTGCCACACGTGCTTCGTCGGGCGAGATTACATCGCAGCCTTTGTGCTTGGTCTCGATGAAGATGGAGCTGTGCGCCGGATGCAGAATCTCTTGGAATTTGGGCCAGGGTGGTTTGACCTTTAGTGTCAGCTTTCTGTTGCTTACGGAGGGTTCGGCGCGGAGGCGGCGTTTGTAGAAGGTTTTGTTGGGGAAGTCTACCAACTGGGCGTTGAGGTGGAAGCTCAGGCCGAACACGGTGCCGGGTGTGAGTGTGCCGGCGTACGACAGGATCGATTGGGTGAGCACGCGCCGGCGGTGTTCGCCGTAGATGGTGGGTGGGGTGCCGGCGGGGTCGCCGAAGAAGATGTAGCGTTTGCCGACCAACATGGCCGCGATTGCATCGGGCAGGGCGACACGTTCGGCGTCTTCGATGATAACGGCGTCGAACTCGACCGCTGCCAGTGAGCTATCAAGCATGGGGGTGATGGGCAGCGCGCCGATGATGAGGCCTCGGTCGGTGGGGTGTAGGGCGCTGATGGAGAAGCTCTCGTAGATGTGGACGCGCGCCGCTGCCCCTCCCAGGCCTTCGTCTCGGTTGGGGCTGCCGATCTTGCAAAGCGGGCTGTGGCCGGAGAGTTCGTGGATCACGCGCAGCGCGTGGTTGATGCTGAAGTCGTCGGGGCCGGTGATGAGCACGCGCCGTCCTTCGCGCGCAAGGGTGATGGCGAGATGTGCCAGGGTGTAGGTTTTGCCGGTTGTGGGTGCGCCCTGTACGACCCAGTAGTTGCCGGTGGTGATGCCCCGGATCACGGCTTCGCGCTGTTTCACGTCGAGCTTGATGCGTGCCACGCGCGCTCTGACTTGGTGGTCGCGTGTCAGGTCGGAGTCGGCCTTTGCCCCGTCGAGGATGCTTGCAATCTGGCGGGCGTTGCGTGTATTGCCGGCGCTCACCGCCTCCAGCGCCACCATGAGCGGACGGCGTTTGTCGTCAAGGTCGATGTCTAGGGTCCAGCCGGATGTGCGTTTGAGCTTGCGGAAGCTCTGCAAGGGGCCTGGGCTGACGGTCATGTAGATGCCATCTTCGCTTTCGAGCACACAGCCGACGTATCCGCCGGCGGGATCGTCGCGGCTTAGGCGCAGCTTTGTGCCCCGCGTAAACTGCGATAGGTTCTCGGTTAGCTCCAGTTTGGCCGTGTCGCGGTCGAACTCGACGATGGTGATGCCTCCGATCGCCACGCCGGTATCGATACGCCGGGCAAGCGGTTGTTTCCACTGCTTGCGGCGCAGCTTGAGCTGTGCGTCATGCTCATCTTGCACAAACTGGTTGAGCAAAGCGGCATATTTACTCATATGTTCATGACCTCCACGTCTTCACCTATATAATAATCCCTTGCTATCTTTTCGCCAATTGATGCCGGGGGGTAAGGTTGTGCTGCGGTTGACATTAACCGGGCAATAATCTATCCTAAATTTGCACTACATTTGGAATCATATGGACGGGAAATAAGGAACATGAAAACCAAATTGTTCATCGGTATTGCCTTATTCCTGGTGCTGCTGATCGCAACCGCCTGTGGCAGCAACCCCGAACCTACCCCGGTAGACCTCAACGCGGCGGCTTCGCAGACTATGGCTTACCTCGCGACGATAGCTACCCCTACTTATACCCCGACCCCGACGTTTACGCCCAGCCCGACCCCGACGGTTACGCCAACCAGTACGCCCAGCCCGACCGATACCGTCACTCCATCGCTGACGCGGACTTTTACCCCAACGCCGACGTTTACTACCACCCGCACCGCCACCGCCACGTTTACCGCCACCCCCACCATAACGCCGACGTTTACCGCTACCCTCACCCCGACGATAACGCCGACCAGCACCCCGACAACGACCGGGCCGACTATTGTCAGCATTAGCGCGCTGCCGGATTTCTTCTATGCCGCCAACCCGGTGGGGTGTAACCCTATCACCGCCGCGATCCGCGCCGAGGTTGTCGATCTGGTGCCCATCCAAAAGGTTGAGCTGACCTATGATACGGGCGGGGCAAGCACGACCTTGAGCATGAACCCCATCGCCGCCAACACCTGGGAAGCGGTCTTGGGGCCGATGCAGAACGCGGTGATTGTTAACTATTACATCACGGCGGCGAATAATCAGGGCCAGTTTGCCCAGTCGCTTGTCAAGCAGATGCAGGTTTCTCCTTGCAATGTCCCGCTCAGCCCGACCCCCACGCTCACCCCCACGTCTACCCCTGCCCCGGTCTGTGGCAACGCGGTGTGTGAGACCGGCGAGAACCCTGCTAACTGTCCGGCAGATTGTGATGATGCTTGCGGTGGGGATGGCATCTGTACCGGCACGGAGACCGCCGCCGGCTGTAACGAATGTGCGGGGTCTTGTGGTGATGCGGTTTGTAGTGGCAGCCTGGAAAGCTGGCTGACTTGTTCTGATTGTGCTGCATCTGTGTGTGGGGATGCCTTCTGTAACCTGGCGAGCGAGACTAACGCATCTTGCCCGGCAGATTGTAGCTGTGGCGATGGTGTGTGTGATGTCGGTAACGAGAACGGCGCGAGCTGTCCGGCAGACTGTGCGAGCTGTGGCAACGCGATATGTGACGCGGGGGAAGATTCGACCAGCTGCCCCGGCGATTGCCCCGCGCCGGTCTGTGGCGACGCGGTATGCACTTGGCCGGAAAACGCGGTGACCTGTGGTGCGGATTGTCTCATGCCTTGCGGTGATGGGTATTGCAATGCGCCCGGCGAGGATGCGAACACATGCCCGGCGGATTGTAACACTTGCGGCAACGGTACGTGCAACGCGGGTGTCGGCGAGACGCACGCTAACTGTCCGGCGGATTGTTAGGCCTTAATGGGTTGGCTTTAGTTGCGGCACGAGCATCTCGAAGACCGGGCTGAAAATCTCGTATTGGTTGATCTTGCTGTCCACAAGCAGCCGCTTGGTTAAGAGCTGGCCCACTGCGTCTTGATGATCTGTGGTCGGCTTTGCGCTGGTGATGCGCTTGAGCACCACTTGTTCGTCTTCAGACAGGCCTTCCCAGATATTGAAGCATTGCTCCTGGACGGCGCTGTCTGATAGCAGAACGTCGCGGATGACCTGGTTGAATCTACGCTCTTCGGCCAACGACCACACTTGGGGCGTGTCTGCCGACGCTTGGAGCCGGGGGCCGATCTTCTCTTCTGTGGTTTGATTTGATGCCAATGCAAAGAACATGGCCCGCAATAGGCCCGGATGCTGTCCGCTGTGGTGGATGAGTACGGTTTGTGCCTCGCGCGATAGGTCAAACTCGGTGCGTTTCATCAAGTGCTGCATCATGAGTTCGGCGTCTTTCCAACTATAGACCCCGATCGGGATTGTGTTTGACTTGACCAGTTTATAGAAGCCGTCAATCTCGTTCAGGCGCTCACCGGCCAGGCTGTCGAGCGTCGCGCGCAGCGCAAGCGTGTAACAGAGCCTATATTTGTGGTGGTCGCGCAGCGACTTGAGGTGGCGGAAGAGCTGTGGGTCGAGGCTCTCGGCACGGATCAGGCGGTCGATGTCGTCGAGCAAGAAGATGATGTGTTCAAAGCCGCCGACCATGAACATGACGTTGACCGCGCGCGTCAGCCAGCGATAGGCCAGCGCCTTATCCGAGCCGAGAATCTTGCTGTGATATTGATTAAGCTCTGTGAACACGGTGTTTAACTGCGAGTTTTCCCCTTGCGCGAGCCGCCGCAGCATTATCTCTGTGATGGCGCTGTTGAGCATTTCTTCATAGAGGCCCCACGCGGTATCTTCGAGCAAGCCGTTTCCATCGACATAGATCGGCAGATATTTGTCACGCTTGTCGCGGAAGGCAAAGCGTTGCACATCCTCTTTGAGGAATGATTGAATCAGGCGCGATTTGCCGGAGCTGCCGATGCCGATCAGGGCGCAAGATTCGCCTTCTTTCCACATATTGCCGATGTCCCATACATCATCGCGGCGGAAGATCGCGGGGGTGTTCGCCTTTATCATAAGGTTCCTCCTACAGGGTGCATCACATAGAGCGCAGCATTAGAGCACTTGCCGATATATCGCCTACTCGTCATCCGGTATCGCACGCTTGCGCCACACGGTCCGCAGCACGTCGGGACGCTTCGTGATGAGCGGGGGGGCCTCTCCGGGCGGGGGGGCTTCAGGGGAAGGTGGCGCACTGTTTACGTCGGGCGGCGGGGCCGGGTATTTCCGTGTGACGTCGCGCAAGACGTCGGGGCGCTTGGGGCGCGGTCTCTCCGGTATGTCGTCCGGCAAATCGTCCGGCGGTGGTACGTTGATCGGTGGCGGTGGGGTGGGTTTTGAGGCTTGTTCGCTGCTGTAGCGCACCTCTTGTGTGCTGATGGCCTCCGAGGACTTCATCACAATACCTCTGACCATAAGCTGTTTGCGGACGTTCATATAGACGTCGCGCCCCAGGCCTTGCGACAATGGGTGTCGGCGGAATTCTACCGCATCATACCGCGCGACCGTCGCTACCACTGCGCGCCGCACTATTTCATGAACTATCTTCTCACGTTCTTTGTCCGAGCGTGCGATCTCCTCGGCGGCGGTATCGCGGTGCAGGGGGCGCGGATTGAAGGCGTATTCGATAGACATGGTGACGTCGAGCGGTTCGCCCGCCCGCGCAAATACTTTGGGAAAGTGTAGGCGATAAAATCGCGGTTTAATGTTAATCATATCGCCGAACTGTAATCCGGGTATGCGGGAGACCCGCTTGCCGGGGTCGATTAGGTGGCTGTATATCCCGTTCCGAAACACCGGGAGCATATACCCATCCGGTACTCTGCCGGGAAGTTTTCGTTTTTGACCCATGTTGATCTTTACTCCATTATGTCAAGATGTATCCGGTGCCGGATTGGAGCTTAGTTTGTTCTCGGTTTGTATTAGATATTAGTGTAACATTTTAGCGCGTAATATGGTAGTCAGGCTCTAGCATAAGGAAGCGCCACGCAGCCCGCGCGCGCCGACACCATCATTCCCTCGGCGCAAATCGACGCCAAGTTTTGCGCTGAGGACGTTTCGCGGCCATAATGTGCTGTCAAAGAAGGGGGGTAAAGTTACGTCAAATGGTAGCAATCGGCTACCGGTTTTGTATTGGGAGGTATTTGTGCGAAAAAGCAACCTCATCGTAGTATCAACCCTGGCACTGGTCGGTTTGCTGTCTGCTGCGTGTGGCACGCCCACGCCTATGCCCACCGCTGCCCCGGTTACCGCAACCCTGCTCCCCCCGACCGATACTCTGGTCCCCACCTCGACCCCTGTCACCCCTACGCTCACCCTCACCCCCACCATCACCCCGACTCCCTCCAACACCCCCACCTCTACATCTACCCCAACCCCTACGCTCAGCCCCACACCCCAGACGCTCGGCACCGTCTTCGGCAGCGTCCGCGTCAATGTGCGAGAGGAAGCCGGCTTCGAGCATCCGGTCATCGGGTCGCTGGAACCCGGCCAGACTGTGGTGATCCTTACCATTGAGGAAGATGCCGGATGGGTGGAGGTTACGCTGGAAGATGGCAAGACCGGTTGGGTCGCTGCCGAGCTGCTCCGGCGCGAGATCGGCACGCTGACCCCGCCCACCGAGGAGCCAAGCCCCACCGAGGAGCCAAGCAATACGCCGCCGCTCCCCACCAGCACGCCCACCGTGACCATCACCGCATCACCTACACGGCGCCCCACTCTCGCCACCGGCGGCACCGACACTACGGACGCCACCACATCCCCACCCACCCGCCCGCCTGACGTCGAGGGGCCGGAGGTCTATGTGCTGGCAAACTGCGAGGAGTTCGGGCGGGGCCGCCAGATGGTCAAGCTGGGCAGCGTGATCTATATCAACTGGGGGTGGGTTGCTAACACGCAAGCCCAGATCGAAGAGCACGCCGCCGCCGTCAATTACGATATAACGCTCAACGATCAGCCCATCGGTAACTGGCGCGAGGTCGAAACTCGCGACTTCTATGAGGGCGGCAAGCCGGCGCGTTACTGGTATGTCTATCAGGGGAAGCTGCCGGCGGGCACCTATCGGATCGGCTACGTCGCGACGTGGAGTGCGCCCATCAGCGATGGACAGGCCGAGTTCGGCCCCGGCACCGATAACGAAAGACTCGAATTCGGTTGTACATTCGTTGTGCAATAGGTTGATCCGTGCGCTTTGTGGCAAGGCTCTGCTCGCCAGGGGCGACCGCTTGTTGACGCACCCGATGACTTTGTGGTAGGATTACACTAAGTTCGCTGCCGGTCTATATCTACTCTATGAGACAGGAATGAATCTCGCGACCTTCGCCTTTATGATGCGCATCAATCGCCACATGCCCACTATTAACCTTTGGTGGTCATTGGGTTTGCTTCATGCCGCAGATGGAGGCGCAGGTTAGCCTAAACTAACATTAGCCGCAAAGTCAAGCGCGTGGAGCAAACCTCCACGCGCTTTTTTTGTGAGGTGTGACGATGCAACATTCGGTTAGCGTGAAGGAAGTTCTACGCTTGGCCCTGCCCACGGGAGCGCGTTTGCTTGCCGGGAAGCCGGAGACCCGGATCACATGGGTGCGGCGCACCCGCGTGCACCCCCCGGCCTTCCTGAACCTGGAGCCGGGCGAGATGGTCTTGTTGAGCACCGAGACATTGCGCCTGGTCGATGAGCGTTTGACGCTGCACCGGGTGGTCGAAAGCCTGGCAAAGGTCGCGGTCGCGGCGATCGGAGTGCAGGGCTTGGTCGACCGGGACGCGATCGACCGCGCCGAGGCGCTCGGCCTGCCGCTTCTGGCCCTGCCCGAAGGTGTGAGCCTGCTGGAGGTGGAACGTGGGATCACGCGCCTGCTGATCGACCGTGAGGCACAGTTGGCGCGGCGTGCGCAGGAGGTATCGGAACAGTTGGCGGCGCTTGCCGCCGAGAACCGAGGGCTGGATGCGATCTTGACGGCGGTCACGCGCACTACCGGCAAGGTGGTGGCGGTGCATGATGTGGCAGGCCTTCCTCTCGCGCATACCGCAAAGGCGCGCGTGGCGGCGCTCGCCGTGCCTGAGGTGAACGCGGTGCTTAACCATAGCAACAATGGGGCGGTGGGCGCGGTGCTCGGCAATGTATACGTCGTGCCGCTGATGGTCGAAGGCCGCCGTGCCGGGTATATGACCATCGTTAACGGGGGCAAATTTGACGAGCTAGACCGCTTGGCCGCCGAGCGTGGTGCAATGGTCTGTGCGATGGAGCTGGCGAAGCAGAAGGCGGTGGTCGATGCCGAGACTCGTGCACATGGCGATTGGATGCGGCGTTGGCTGGTCGGTGACCCGCAAGATGACATCCTTTTGGAGAGCAGTGCACAGCAAGCCGGTGTTGATCTGGCACAGACATATATGGCTGCGCTCTACCGTGTAGAAGCCGGTTCCGATGCCCATGTGGTCGAGATGCTGCGGTCTGAGCTGCGCTCGCGCCACATTGAGGGGGTGTCCGGACAGGCGCCGGACGGGGTGCTGTTGCTGTACCCGGTGGATGATGTGCACCGGGTGACTCACGTCGCCGAGGCTGTCCGCCACACGCTCGCCATGCGGCTGCGGCGGGGTGTGGCCTGTGGGTTGGCACAGCCGGCACGTGGCCTAAGCGACCTCCGTAAGGGTTATCGTCAGGCCGAACGCGCGCTACAGATGGGCGCGGCGCTCAACGCCGATGGCGCCGGTGCGACGATGTACTTTGGTGATCTGAATCTCTATCGTCTGCTGCTGTCGGTGGACGATCCGCAGGCCTTGCAAACGTTCTGCGACGAGGTCTTGGGCGCGGTTTTAGACTATGATGTGCGGCATGATGGCGAGCTGACGCGCACGCTCGAAGCGTTCTTCGCACATAATGGCAATCTGGCACGCACTGCCGAGGCTTTGTGTGTCCATCGCAATACTTTGAGCTATCGCCTGGGGCGGGTATCTGAGATTACGGGCATGGACCTTGACGACGCCGATACCAGGTTGATGCTGCACCTGGCGCTCAAGGTTTGGCATGTGGTGAGCGCGTCGGGGTGATGTGGGCTATGTATGGGGCCGGGGAGTGCCCCTCACCCCCTATCCCCCTCTCCCTCACCGGGGAGATGGGGAACCGGAGCGCGCGCTTCTGGCTCCCCTCGCCCCAACGAGGGAGAGGGGCCGGGGGTGAGGG
>CAZJBO010000040.1:0-12380 GCA_964544075.1 uncultured Anaerolineae bacterium | reverse complement strand
CAGCGGCGTAAAGTCTGGCTCGACCATGCGGAAGTAGTAATAAGGCTGCGCGCGGTCGGCCTCTGAGGGGAGGCGGAAGAACCAATAGTTGATGACACCCACCCAGGGCCACTCTTCCCGCGCGCGCGCATACGCCAGCGGTACCCATCGCGCCTGCTGATCCTCGGTCACACGCCCGTAGTTGTCGCGGCCCGGATGCGGGAAGTCTTCCGGTATTGGGTTCCAGTTCATCTCGCTGAGCCAGATCGCTTTGTCTGCGTCGCCGTTCTTTACCATAATCTCGCGGATATACTGGCTGCGTCCATAGTTGACCGTTGTGGGGCGCATTCGGCGGTCGGTGGGACCGCTGTTGAGACCGTAGCCCTGCATCGCCAGCACATCAAAGCACGCGCCGGCGCCGGCATCGTACATGCGCTGTAGAAAAATGAAGTCGTTGAGGTCACGCCAGTTCAGCGCGACGGTGGGGGCGAGCGCACCGCTTATTACCACGATGTCGGGATCGACTGCCTTAAGCGCGGTATAGGTTGCGCAGAGCATAGCGGTGTAGGCTTCGGGGTCTACCGCCTGCTCGCCCCACTCTGGGTAGATGTTTGGCTCGTTCCAGACCTGGAAGTATCGCAATCGGCCTCGATAGTGCGTGGCGACCGCTACCGCGTAGTTGACGTAATCAGTGATGTCGTCCGGCGGCGCAAAGGCCCCAATGTCGTTACCGGCGGCACGGCTCCACGCGGGGGGGTTGCCGAGCCGTGCTATAAGCTCTAGGTCATGCTGCACGGCAAGGTCAACAATGTTGTCATACTTGGCCCAAGCATCAACACCGTCGGGGTTGTTGCGCCGGTCGATGAAGTCGCCGCGCCCGTGTATTTCGATGTCCTCCCAGGGGAACTCTTGCCGCAGCCAGTGAAAACCGGCGGCGGCGATCATCTGCACTTGGCGTGCGCGTTTTTCCGGCTCGACTTCGTTTTGCAAGAACACATTGATGCCATAAGGGTTTACGTCGGCGAGCTTGGGGCGTGTGTCACGGTCGAGCACGGGTTGACGGCGGGTGAAATTGCCCAGATATTCGACCAGCCCGCGTATCTGCGCCGGCGGCGCCTCCTCACCGGTGAGATTCCACAGCGTTTCCCAGACCGGGCCGTGTCCGTTGAGGTCGAGCGCGGCCAGTGGGATGAGCAGGGCGAGAAGGACGGCAGCGGCGGCGAGTATCCGGTGGTGGGTGAACAACTTCATAGTTAGTAAAACTCCATGCGAACAAGATGCAAGGCTGTTTTGCATCAGCCGGGCGCGGGCATTATAACCCGGCGTGGGCCTGTGGTACAGTTGGTTGGCTGCCGGACAGCACATGGGCACATACCGGCCCAACGTGATAGAATCATGCGCAAGCACTTATCATCATCTTGAGGGAGCTACCGCGATACATGTTTATGCAATCTCCCCGGCCACGCACAGAGCAGCGCGTCTTTGTCACCGGCGGTGCGGGATACCTGGGCCGTCGGATTGTCCATGCGCTGCTGGTGCAAGGCGCGGCGGTCACGGTGTTGGTGCGCCAGGGCGCGCCGTACAAATCCAAACTAGGCCGATTGTTGCCCTATGTCGATATAGCCGAGGGCGATGTGTGGAACCTGGGCAGCCTATCGGGGCAGGCGCGCGGGCACACTTGTGTGATCCACCTGGTCGGTGGCAGGGGCACCAACCCATCGCATGGTCTCACGCACACGCGCATGAACCTTACCTCAACGCGCACGGTCGCGGCGATGGCAAGCGGCGATGGGGTGCCGCGCTTTGTCTATGTGAGCTGTGTGGGGTTACCGCCCTGGCTTGATGCTTATAGCGACAGCCGCTTTATGGCAGAGAAACACATCCGGCGGCGGGGCATGAAATGGCTGATTGTGCGTGCGCCGCGCTTGGTCGGCGGCGAGAGACGACACAGCATACTTTCCTTTCTTCAGAAGCCCTTACGCTTCGTGCCCTTCCTTTGGCGCTTGGCCCCGGTCCCGGTAGGGATGGCGGGGTGGGCGATCGCACAACTGGCGCTCACCCGCACCGCTTACGGCAAGATATATTATGGGCCACATCTCCGCCGCCTGGGGCACCCACCGGGCGGCACTGCACCACGTTAGGGCCGGTTTTGCTCCGGCGGGGGCGTGTCTTCGCGCTCGTCCAGCTCTCCCTCTAGGCGCTCGATGATCTGGCTGCCGTAGCGTGTCATAATCACCGTGCCGATGAGCAAGCCGACTACAGTGACCCCGGCCACCAACGGCACCAGGGTGTTAAACTGCTCTTGCAGCCGTGTAGCCATGCCATGATGCGCTGTCCAACCCATGAGAGAATAGAAGAAGACTGCCGGCAGCCGCGCGATAGTGATGATCGACACTGCCTTCAGAGTCTTGACGCGGGTAGCCCCGGCGACAAAATAGCCCACATCACCCACCAGGGTGCATACGATCGCCAGAGTCCACGGCCAGCGCTCGGAGAGCTGGACGAAGCGCCACGGACCCTTCAGGAGCGCCGGGAACTTCTCGTCAAGGGTTTGCAAGCCCCACTTGCGCACGGCGACCACAACTAGGGTCCCGGCGATAAACGCAGTGCCGAGTGAGAGGAAGATCGTCCCCCACACACCCCACAACGCGCCCGACACCAGGTCCATCGATACGCCGGGGAGAAAAGGCACAAAGACCTGCAAAGCGTAGACCAGTATATAGAGAAGCGGTCCCCATAGACCGACCGAGATTATCTGTTCTTGTGTATGTTCAGGGTTGCTGACAAACGGCTCTAGCACAAAGTAGAGCACTACTGATATGGCGATATAGACAACCGCCGCTATGATCTGAATCCAATCGCCCCGTGTTTTGGGCATTTCGCTTTCCCTTTAGATAGTTATTACTTAGCCCGCGCATTGTACCACAAGATGTCACGCCGGGCGATCTAAAGAGTGTTGAATAAGGCAAACGCCATTAAGGATAAATCAATTATTTTATTGCTCTGTATGCCGAGGTAATGGGGGCATCACCGTATTGTCACCGACGCTTGGGTGCGCTATAAAGTAAAAGTAGAGGAAGACAGACCGAGAGCTTTTGCTGACCCAACACATATTTTACTGACCGTTTTGCTCATCTTGTGCGCCTTGATCGCCGGACGACTTGTTCACCCCCTACATAGAGAGCACCTTATAATACACGTCCCTGGCCACCTCCGCCGTGCGCTGCCAGGTAAACATCTTTGCCCGCACCAGCCCGTCGTGGATCAGACGTGCCCGCAGCGCCGAGTCGGTCAAGGCACGGCGCAAGCCTGCCGCGATGCTTGCATCGTCATCGGGGTCTACCAACACGCCGGCTTCTCCAACCACCTCCGGCATTGCGGAACGGTTGGCAACCACCACCGGGGTCCCACAGGCCATCGCCTCCAGCGCCGGTAGACCGAACCCCTCGTAGTATGAGGGGGTTGCCAGCACGCTGGCCGCACTGTAGAGCGCCGGCATCGAGGCATAGGGCGTATCCTCTAGCCAACGAACTCGCTCGCTCAACCCCAGCTTGCCCACCAGGGCGAAGGCATCCTCATAAAGCCAGCCGCGCCGCCCCGCCAACACCAAAGGCGGCAGGTCGGGCAGCGCGTCGAGCAGGAGGCGATAGGCGCGCAGTAAGCCGGGGATATTCTTCCGTGGCTCGAAGGTGCCGACGAACAAGATATACCCTGCCGAGAGGCCGTAACGCTGAAGCAGACGTATGATCTGTTCCGGTGGCTGCGGCGCAAAGATCGCCTCGGCAGCGAGCAACTGCACGGTGGTTTTCTCTTTCGGCACACCCAACAGGTCGATAACATCGGCCTGGGTTGCATACGATATTGTCATAATATGGTGCGCTTGCCGCACCGCACGCCTGATCTGTCCGTTGTAGTAGCGGCGCGCCTCGGCGGTGAGAAACTGCGGGTAGTAGAGGAAGTTTAAATCATGCACCGTGATGACGCAGCGGCGTGCGCCCCAGCGCGGCGGGATAAAATCCGGGCTGTGCAGAAGGTCAATGCGCCGGGGCAATAGTTCGGCGCCAAGAGTATAAGCCTCATAGCGATGATGGCTTGGCGTCCAGAGCGCAGCACGTGAAGCGTTCGGGGCGGGGGGCGGCTTGCTGAGGGCATCTCTGTGTTTGCGGCTGTATAGGAAAGTGTATCGTGTGCCGGGGTCGAGCGTCGGCAGGATGCGCAGTAGGTGGCTGATATAGTTGGCGATGCCGCCTTGTCGGTAATAGGTGAGGCGGGCGTCGATGGCGATATGTTTGGTCATGCTGTCTCATCCGGAAGGCACGGGAACGCAGCTGAATTTTAACCACGAATCACGAACAAAGACCACCGGCCTCTCCCGGAGCAAGGAGAGGCCGGCGAAACAGGGGGAAGGAGAGTAATCACACTACACCACGCTCAGTTGTCACAATCCATCGCTGCTCGTTTACAGCTAAACCGCTTCTCGATTACATTACATCTCTGTTCAATACGATAACCTTTACTGTGTATAAGCATATCCAGATCGAAAGAAGCGTGCTGGACGGCTGGTCGGCGCGAGGGATACGCCAACCCTACGGGTAGATTAGAGGCAGGTTAGAATATATTCGTCCTCCGGCGTGCCAGAAACTCGCGTCCCTTCGCCACACCGTGCTCAAATGCCGCCAGCAGCCCTTCCCGTGTACACGTCGTGAAGTCTACCCCCAGCGTCTTGAGGTCAAAGTCAGGCCGGACAACACGCACCGGGGTTCCCTCCAGCACATCGGGGATAGGCTGCATACAAAAGATGTCGCGGTAGAGTGCGCCGGTCTCCGTCGAGATGGCGATCACTTCTGTGTAGCCACGTGCCACCATCTCGGCAGCCGGACACGCACAGGTATACGAGGCATCCACGTATGGCTTCCCCTCTATCCACGCCGGCACCTGCCAATGGATCATGCGGGTAGAGGCATAGGACACGTCGGCGATGTTGTCGGGCGTCAGGCGCGGGGCGCCGGCGGGCGCTTGGGTATCGAACATGTGCAATTCAAGGTTGACATCAACCCACCGGCGGTCTTTGCGGGCGATGTCGAGCAAAAGCCGCCGTCCCAGGCGGCGCGATGCGCTGCTCTGGGTTTGCGCGGCGGCTTCCGGCGACTTGACGAAGTTGGCCGGGATGAACAAGCGCGCCGCCGCCGGACGAAAGAGCCGGGCGGTAAACGGCTCGTCGGGTGCGTCCCACTCACGTGTGACGGTGCGCATCACATGGCTTAGGTCGTTCCCAGGCTTTGCGAGCAGCGTTTGCACGCGCTGCCAATAGCGGACCCCGACATAGTTGCAGAGCCGGGCGGCAGCGCTCACCGTGGGCAGCGCCGATGCAGACGCACCGGCGTAGGCATCCGCATGGAAACTCTCCGTCTCGAAGGCCTCGAATACGCCTTGTACAAATACGCCTTTCATCCCCCCGGAACTGCCGACGATTGCGATGGACATAGTGTACGCTCTTCCCTCCGGCTCTTATTTCTCTTGGACAAACGCGCCCTTGAAGTATACTCTGTTGTGCGGCTTATATCACGGCGACCCAGCACGCGCGTGCGTGTGCCGTGGCGTTTAATCGACTAGATACAAGGAGAAACCCATGCGTAAAGAAGTTGTCTTGATTACCGGCGCGGCTGGCGAGATGGGGCAAGCGCTTATCAAGAGCCTTTTTGAAAACGGCACGGAAAACATCCTGGCCCTCGACATAAAACCGGTCCCGAAACCGCTGCGGGGATATTGCCAACAAGTGCTCGTAGGCGACATCCTCGACGAAGCGCTGTTCGACCGCTTGCTCTCGGAATATGCCATCCCACGCATGTTTCATCTGGCAGCGCTGCTCTCGACCCGCGCCGAGTTCACGCCTGAGGCTGCGCACCGCATCAACGTAAACGGTACGTTGCTCCTGCTCAAGCGGGCGGTAGAACAATCGATTTGGCTGGGCGAGCCGGTCAAGTTCATGTTTCCAAGCTCGGTTGCAGTCTATGGGATGCCCGACCTGAGGACGAAGGCAAATGCCGGTGCGGTGAAGGAGCATCACTGGAACGAACCGATCACCATGTATGGCTGCAACAAGCTCTACGGCGAGCGCCTGGGCAATTACTATGCCACACACTATCGCCAGCTCGCCGCAGACCCCGGAGAGCGCCACGTTGATTTCCGCGCACTGCGCTTCCCCGGTTTGATTAGCGCGTTCACCTTGCCGACCGGCGGCACTACCGATTATGCGCCTGAGATGATCCATGCGGCGGCGCAAGGCAAGCCCTATGCTTGCTTCGTACGCGAGGATACGCGGCTGCCGTTCATGGCAATGCCCGATGCGATCAAGGCGTTGGTCGAGCTGGAGCGCGCGCCTGCCGAGAACCTGACCCTGCACAGCTACAATGTGACCAGCTTTAGCCCCTCCGCCGGAGAATTGTTCGAGCGCACAAAGGCGGCCTTCCCTGCCGCCCAGATCACGTTCGAGCCAGACTTAAAACGCCAAAGGATTGTCGATAGCTGGCCGGTGGATCAAGACGACGGGAAGGCACGGGAAGATTGGGGCTGGCAGCCGGACTACGACGAGGTGCAGACGTTCGAGGAATACCTGATCCCGAATATCCAGGCACGTTACAAGGGGTAAGTGTCTCTAGAGCCGCGACACGCTCTCTCTGGGGGGCTTTTGGGGTTTACGGGGACGCTATGCCCCCGTAAACGCGCCTCATCCAAACCGTCCCGCGATGTAATCGGCAGTCTCTACCTCGTGGGGGTTGGAGAACAAGGCCTCGGTGTGTCCATGCTCGACCAGCTCGCCCCAACGCCGTTCTTGGTGACCGTTCTCTGACTTGCGGACGTTGATAAACGCCGTATAGTCCGAGACACGCGCGGCCTGCTGCATATTGTGCGTGACAATTACGATGGTATAGTCAACCGCCAGGGTGCGCATCAGCTCCTCAATGCGCTGGGTGGCGATCGGGTCGAGGGCCGAGCAAGGCTCGTCCATCAAGATGACCTCCGGTTCCACCGCCAGCGTGCGCGCAATACAAAGACGCTGCTGCTGCCCGCCGGAGAGTTCTAAGCCCGACTTCTTTAGGTCGTTCCGCACCTCGTCCCAGAGGGCGGCTTGCCTCAAGCTGTTCTCGACAATGTGTGCCAGCACAGCCTTGTCGCGCACGCCCAGGATGCGCGGCCCATAAGCCACGTTGTCGAAGATGCTCTTGGGGAAGGGGTTCGGCTTTTGAAAGACCATACCGATACGCCGCCGCACCTCGACCGGATCGACGTTGGGTTCGTATAAGTTCTGGCCGTTAAACAACACATCACCCTCGACGCGCGCAGTCGGGATAAGATCGTTCATGCGGTTTATGGCGCGCAGCAGAGTGCTCTTGCCACAGCCCGAAGGACCGATAAAGGCCGTGATCTTGTTCCGCGCAATCGGCATTGTAACCTTCTGGATGGCGGGGAGCGCGCCATAGAACACGCTCACGTTTATCAAATTGACGGCGTTTTCACTGTTTCTCATCTTGTCCAATCACCAATGCCTTTTGCTGAAACGTTGACGCAGCACAACAGCGCTTGCGTTTAGCAGCAGCAGAACTATAAGCAGCACCACTATCGCAGCGGCTGCAATATCACGGAACTGATCTTGTGGTCGGGCGGTCCATTGCCAGATTTGGATGGGCAGCGCCGTAAACTTCGAGAATGGCCCGTCTGGATCGGTGAAGATGACCGCCGATGCACCGATCACGATCAGAGGCGCGGTCTCACCGATGGCGCGCGAGAGCGAAAGGATGGTCCCGGTCAGGATGCCGGGCAATGAGGCGGGGAGCACCTGCCGCGAGATGGTCTGCCACTTGGTCGCGCCCAGACCATAGCTCGCCTCGCGGATAGATCGGGGCACAGCACGGATGGCCTCTTGCGCGTTGATGATAATGATCGGCAGGACCAACAGAGCAAGCGTAAACGATGCGGAGATCACGGTGCGCCCGTTGGAGGTAGTCGTGCCGAAGATCGCGCCGCTGGTGAAGCTGCCCATAGCCCGGACGAAGATCGCCAAGCCTAACATGCCATAGATAATGGAAGGCACGCCGGCCAGATTGCGGATGTTTGTCTCGATCAGGCGATTGAGCGCGGTATCGGTAGTGTATTCTTCCAGATACACGGCTGCGCCCACGCCCAGCGGCACCGCAACAAGCATCGTCATCACGAGCAGCCACAGCGAGCCAAGCAGTGCGGTTCGGATGCCGGCCAGCGCGGGCGTGCTGGACATCGTGTTGGCAAGAAACCTAAGGTTGATCCAAGAGCGCATTCTGAGTGTGGCGTCGGGATGTTCCGAGGCGGCAAGCTCGGCTTCGATGCCTTCGCGGTCAAACAGTGCGCGTTGCAGCGGCCAGCTTTCTACGACCTCCAGCTTGACGACCTCCTCCATTACCAGGTTGTACATATGGCCGCGTGAGAGGCTCGCGGCCAACACCGCGCCCAGCTCGGCCTCCCCTAGCTCCACAAAGGGTTTGTCCGCCAGCGCATCGGGCAGGGTGTGGCCGGCCAGAAGCTCTCTTAGGGGCAATGCGGTGTCGATGGCCGAGCTTGTACCCATCACATGGTCACGCACCAACACACGCAGCCGTGCCTTGCGGAGGTTCTCCGCCAATAGGGTGCTCAGCTCATCGGCGCTCAGCGCATCCAATGGACGGTCGGAGAGCGTCTCCGGATCGACCGCGTTCTGCATCGCCACCATGCCGAACGCTCTATTGACCACCGTGGCGAACAGAGTCGCCAGAGCGACGATGCCTATGATGGTCGCGACGAAGAAGACCGCACGCCAGCGCCTACCGACCGCATGACGGCGGCGCAGCACGCCACGGAATATCTCGATGCCGAGGCGATTTATACGGCGTGGAGGGTTTATCTCTTGTGCCTTGTTCACTGGTACACCTCCCGGAAGCGGCGTGTGACCTTGCGGCTGATGATGTTGAGGAATAAGGTCATGACAAACAACGCGAGTCCGATAGCAAAGAGGCTGTTGTAATCAATCGAGTTGTAGCTAATATCGCCGCCGCTGATGCGCACGATGTGGCCGGTCATGGTCTCCGCCGCGTGGAAGGGGTTGAAGGTAAAGTTAGGGCCGGCGCCTGCCGCCAGCGCTACGATCATGGTCTCGCCGGTGGCGCGCGAGACCCCTAATATAAGCGCAGCAACAATGCCGGAGAGCGCGGACGGGATGATGACCTTGCTCACGGTCTCGAAGCGGGTTGCGCCCAGCCCGTATGAGGCTTCGCGTAGTGCGCGCGGAACGGCATTGAGCGCGTCCTCACTCACCGAGCATACATAGGGGAAGATCATGATGCCCATGACGATACCTGCCGACGCGGTGTTATAGACCTGCACGCCGCTTCCGAAGATTTTCTGCAAAAGTGGGGTCATGAAGGTGAGGACAAAGTAGCCGTATACCACGGTCGGGACACCGGCCAGGATTTCGAGGATAGGTTTAAGTACGGCACGGCGCCGTGGTGCGGCATATTCGCTGAGGTAGACCGCCGCGCTGAGGCCCAGGGGTAAGGCGACCAACATAGCGACGCCGGTTGTCATCAGCGTGGCGTTCAACAGAGGCAGAATGCCGAACTGCCCAAGCTGAGGGTTCCACTTGGTCGAGGTCAAAAACTCTGTCAGACTGATATCGTCGGCCTTGAAGATTTCTGCATCGGCATTGTGGAGCTGAGGCAGCGTGTCATTGTATCCACGTTCGACCGTGATAATGCCTTCTGTTACCTCTAAAACCATCAGCTCTTCGCTGCCGATACGGATTTGCTGTCCGACCTCGAAGGCGTTCCCGCCGCCGCTCATCTCCAACGTGCTGTCTAGCTCGTCAATCGCGGCGCTCAAGGTCTTAAACGAATCGATCCATGCAGGAGGGGTAAAGAAAAGAAGCGCTTCGCTGCCCAACACTACCACAATACCGATGGTCGTGAGGATGGAGAAGGCGCCACAAAGCAAAAAAACTCCTTTGGCGAGGACCTCCGCCGGGCGCAATCTCTTCTGGAGGGGGTGCTTACCGGCGCTTTTTTCAAGTGCATCTTGTATGATGTCACGCTTGGTGCGAATAACGGCCTGTCTTTCCATAACTTCCTGCTTTCGTGTAGCTGTTAATCAACGGTGCAATCCCCGCGAGGATAAAGGCGCGTGCCTCTCCTCACGGGGATACGGGCGGTTTGTGACAATCTCCGCGCTAGTTACCCAAACTCATCGGGTCAACTTCAGGCAATACAATGTCCATATCCATCACGCTTAGCCAGCCGGCTTTGGATGCATTAAGGATCGTGCGGCTGGCCGGGAAGTAGCCTACGCTCTCGATCTCGTCGTTGACGTAGGTGAGGTAGTAGTTGATGAAGGCCGCAACCTGGGGTTTCTCTTTCATAATCTCGGCGGTGCTGTACATGAAGATGGGGCGGGCGAGGTAGTAGGAATAGGAGTCGACAGTTTCGAGGGTTGGGGCGACCGTGTTGATGCTCAAAACTTTGAGGGTGTCTTGGTTGTTTTGATAGTAGGCGTAGCCGAAGAAACCAACAGCGTAAGGACTGCCAACAATGCCCTGCACGAGCACGTTATCGTCCTCGCTGAGCTGAGTGTTGGAGGCGGCCAGGATAGGCTCCTCGTTTTTGTCCATGATCTTCTCGACAAAGAAGTCGAAGGTGCCGCTATCGGTGCCGGGGATGTAGCGATAGATCGGCTCGGCGGGCCACTCTGGGCGCACGTCTTGCCACGTCTCGGCGGAGGAGAAGATCAACGCCAGCTCATCAGAGGTGACGTCGGTAACGAAGTCATTTTCCATGCTCACGGTCACGGCGATAGCGTCTGTGCCGATGATGAAGGGGATCGGTTCACGCCCGATGGCACGGCAGCTTTCAATCTCGCTCTCTTTGATCGGACGGCTGGCGTTGGCGATGTCGGTCTCGCCGGCCACGCAGAAACGCTCGAAGCCCGCGCCACTGCCGATGATGTCGATGGTGATTTCGCCGGCGAAGCCATCGGCGCGGAAGGACTCGGCCATGCGTTCGCTCAGCGGGCCAACGGTCGAGCTACCGGCGGTGATGATGGAGCCGCCTTCTTCTTGCGCAAATATGCTCGTGGGGAAAGCCAGCAGCAAGACGACAATCAAGACGAAACGGTACGAGAGTTGCATTGTTGTTTTTTCCTCCAACAAGTGTGCTGTCTTATCTAGCTGGGATTATAGGCAGGCCATTTTAAGACCACAGGGGCAATGGAATTAAGTTTATCGGGGAGTTTTGTTAAATTTTGACGAAGAATTGCGATGCACACGGGCAGAAGAGGGGAAAATTGCCCGGCGTGCGAAGGTGCAAGAAATTGTTGACAACACCTTAAGCCTGAGTTAAACTCTCTCATGCCACATCTTATGGACTTGCACGAATATGAATAACAGTGCTCCGTCGAACCATCATCACCGTCCGAACCAACACCTAGTATTGGGCTGGGCGTTTGCTGGTTAGCTACTACAGGTAGCCACAAACACTGTAAGGATAAACACCCCGGCCTTGTGCCGGGTTTTTTCGTTTTAGCTTTTGGTTTTGAGGGTAGGGAGGTGATACAAATATAACCAGACACACGTTCCCGTTTCGACTTGCGAAAGCGATCACCATTAATAGGGAGGAGATATCCAAATGACGAAGTTACGCATTCCTGCATTGATCTTGATTGTGCTCAGCCTGACGGTTGGCGCATTCCCTGCCGCCGCACAAGACGAGCTGCCCGACCTGGAAGGGCGCGAAGTGTTCATCGCCGTCGAGAACGCTTACCCGCCCTTCAACTTCATTGATGAGGAAACTAACGAAGGCGCCGGTTGGGACTATGACACATGGAGATACATCTGTGGACTTCTGAACTGCACACCGGTCTTCCAGCAAGCCGCCTGGGACGGCCTCTTTGAGGCGCAGGCCGCCGGCGAGTTCGACGCCGCAGCCGATGGTGTCACCATCACCGAGAAACGCGCGAAGGTTGTCGCGTTCTCGATCCCGTACATGACACTTCGCCAAGAGCTGATGGCACGCACGGACGAGGACCGCTTCAGCACGGTCGAAGAGTTCGTCGCCAACGAGGACCTACGGGTTGCGGTGCAGATCGCTACCACCAACGAAGAGGCCGCGATTAACCTGGTGGGTGAGGACCGTGTCGATAGCTACGACACCTACGGTCTGGCGGTCGAGGCGCTCCTAACCGGGGATGCCGACGCCGTAGTGCTGGACGACTCGATCGCCGGTGCGCACCTCGCACAACACCCCGACGAGCTTATGATCGTCGATGAACCTTTCACGTCTGAGGAGCTGGCCTTTACCTTCGAGAAAGACTCCGATCTGATCGAGCCGGTGAATGCTGCCATCGCC
>CAZJBO010000039.1:0-12524 GCA_964544075.1 uncultured Anaerolineae bacterium | reverse complement strand
GTTGAGATAGCCGGGACCGGCGATCTCTTCCCGCGCGACGAAGCCATCATGCAACACCTCCCCCCTGCCGACTTCGTCGCGCGGGTAGAGATCGCCGGTCCCGGCTATCTCAACTTCTGGCTGAGCAAAGCATGGTTGGCCGCACAAGTCGAGACCATCATCAACGAAGGCGCGCAAGTCGGCAGCATCAAGCTCGGCAAGGGCAAACGCGCACAAGTGGAGTGCGTCAGCGCCAATCCCAGCGGACCGATCACAATCGCGCACACCCGCGGCGCGCCGATGGGCGACACCCTGGCTAACCTGCTCGAAGCCGCAGGCTATGAAGTCGAGCGCGAGTACTACTTCAATAACGCCGGCCAACAGATGCAGAAGCTGGGCCGCAGCTTGCAGGCACGCTATCTAGAGATGATCGGCGCACCCTTCGAATTCCCCGAAGACGGCTACCAGGGCCAGTATATCCGCTGGATCGCGGCAACGCTGATGCACGAGCGCGGCGACAGCCTCAAAGATGCCGACTGGACCACCTTCAAAACATTGGCCGAGAACATCATCTTCGGGCATATCCGCAACTCGCTCCGGGGCATCGGCTTGGAGTTCGACAACTGGTTTAACGAAAACTCACTATACGAAAGCGGCGCGATCGACCAAGTGCTCGAAACCCTCAACGCAAAGGGATACACCTACAAATCCGAGGGCGCGGTCTGGTTCCGCATGACCGACTTCGGCGGCGACAAAGACCGCGTTCTGGTCAAGCGCACCGGCGAGCCGACCTACGTCACACCCGACATCGCATACCACATCGACAAGCTCAAACGCGGCTTTGACCTCGCGGTGAACATCCTCGGCGCCGACCATGCCGCGCAGTACCCGGTGGTAGCGGCAGGCGTCAAAGCGGTGGGGTACGACCCCGCGCCCATCCGCGTGCTGATCCACCAGGCCGTGACCCTCGTCGAGGGCGGCGCGGCGCAGCGCATGAGCAAGCGCAAAGGCCGGTTTGTCACGCTTGACGAACTGGTAGACGAGGTGGGGCGGGATGCCGTGCGCTACTTTATCCTTGCCTACAAACCCGACGCACACTTGAACTTCGACCTAGAACGGGCGAAAACCCAATCGGATGAAAATCCGGTATACACCATCCAATATGCAAACATGCGCTGCCTAAGCATCTTCCGGCGGGCGGCAGAGGAAGGCGTCGATGATACAGACGCCGACTTGAGCTTGCTCGTCGGAGAGCGTGAGCAGCGCCTCATCCGGAAGCTGCTAGAGCTGCCGCAGATCATCGAATTTGCCGTAGAAGCGATGGAGCCGCACCACCTGACGACCTATGCGCTAGAGCTGGCACGCGGTTTGAACTCGACCTACGAGACGGTGCGGGCGCTGGGCGCCGGTTCCCCGGAACTGGTCAAGGCACGGCTGCGCTTCTATCGGGCCGCACAGATAGTCTTGGCGCGCGTCCTGACCCTGATGGGCATGACCACGCCGGAACGGATGTAGAATGCGACACACGGTTAGGCGAGGGTGGCAGCTGTGCCACCCCACGCGACAACCACCGCTTTTATCGGCGCTTCTCCTCGTGATATTGCTGGCGGCGTGCGCGCCGCCGCGCCCGCCCAATACGCGGGTGCCCGAACGCCCTACGGATACCGCCACGCTGCCCCCACCCACCCACACGCCAACGCATACCCCGCGCCCGCCCACGGCGACGATCACAAAGACCCCTCTCCAACCGACAGATACCCATACCCCACGCCCGCCCAGCGCCACCCCGACCTCACCTCCCACCGCCACGCCCACCCAGACAAACATCCCCGGCCCGGCAGGATACATTATCTATGTCGCAGAGCAAGACGGCGTGCGCAACCTCTGGATGCTCACAGCAGGATGTATCTTCGCCGACACTGCGAATGCCTGCACCCCGACCCCGGTCACCGACGCGACGGACGGTATCATCCTGGCGCTGCCGCACCCCGACAGCCCCACACATCTGGCATACCTCGGACCGGCCCCGCTGATCGAGCTGCCCGAAACCATCAAACACATCGACCGGCCCGAACTCTATGCAGCTTGCGTCGCCGAGCACGGCGCGTGTCGGCGGGTGCTGCTCACCCCCGAAGAGGCCGCGCTATATGTGCTCGACTATCCCGGCAACGCACAGTCTGGCGATCTGTACCGCGTGGATATTGCCAGCGGCGACACACTCCCGCTCTATGCCGAAGAGGGCGCGCCTGTGATGCACGATGCGTACTGGCTCCCCGACGGCACGTTTATAGAGGAACTGGACGGGCTAAACCGCATCATCGTACACAGCCAAGACCCCGAACCCCATAGCGCGGCGTCGGGGATCGCGTGTGCCGGTTATCCGGAGGCGGGCTATGTGGTGGGCAGCGAATCTGCTTGGCTAAGCTGGACGCCTGATGGCGCCCGCATCGCGGCAGCGTGTCGGCTGGTGCAGGAGACAATGAGCGGCACAACACACGTGCTCGGCGCGGTGTTGAACATCTACGATCTGGCCGAGGATAAAGCTCTCATCACGCCACCCGAACCCGCCGACGCCCCGCTTGATATGGCTCCGTTCTGGCTGCCGGATGGGGAGACCGTCGTATTCACGCGCGCGGCGATCATGCGCGGCGCGGGGGCCACGACGCCCGACAGCCCGGTCACGCTGGGGCCGCGCGCGGTCTGGGCCTTCGACGTGACGACAGGGCAAAGCGACGCACTCATCGCAGACAGCGCACGCAACTATACGGCGCTGGGCTGGGTGGGTGACATGTTATTGGTGCGAGAGACACCCTATACCGAAGAAACCTACCCGCAAGACGACGTGTGGGCGTGGGATGCCGTCTTGCAGCGAGATGATGGCGCGGTGTACTGGCTGATGGACCCGCACACGAATGAACTTACAGCGAGCGCTGCCGATACGCCCCACATTCCGGGCGCGCCATGCCCGGTGCGTCGGGAGAGCGAGACCCCGGACGGCGCTTGGGTGGTGGCGGAGCGCGAAGGCGCGCTCTGGCTGCTCGACACGATGGGGAACGTGTACCGCTTGATAGAACATGGGTCATATCCGGTATGGGCACACTAGCCAGGAGGAGGGTGAGCGATGCAACGCGCGCGGGCGACGAAACGCAATCCGGCATATTGGCCACGCTTGCTGTGCTTTGGCGCGGTGTCTTTGGGCATCATGCTGCTCATGGCCCTGCTCCTATTCGGCTTTCTCAACATGTGGCAGCTTACGCACGCACCCTGCACCGCCGGAGGGGGCAGCCCCGCCGATTATGGCTATGATTATGAAGACATCAGCATCCAAGCACGCGAGGGCGACGGCACACACCGAGGGTACTACATCCCCTCTCAGAACGGCGCAAACATTATCTTCCCCCCGGCCTTCAGCAACGGACGCGACGGCGCCTTGCACGAGGCCGATGTCTTGGCAAGGCATGGTTACGGCGTGCTCACCTACGAGAGCCGCTCATGCATCGGGCAGATCAACACGCTCGGCTACCGTGAGGTAGACGACCTCGCCGCTGCGCTCGATTGGCTGCTCGCCCGCCCCGACGTGGACCCGGAGCGCATCGGCGTACAGGGCTTCTCGTCGGCGGGCGCAAGCGCAACGCTGGGGGCGGCGCGCCTCCCCGCACTGCGCGCGGTGGTCGCCGAGGGTGGGTATCACGATCTGCGGGCTATCGCCGTCGGCTCGCACAATAATCGTGTGGAGATACTGGTACATCTCGGCGCACAGCTGGGCTACCGGCTGACGACCGGGGTCAATATCGGCAACGTCAGCCCGGTGAGCGTGATCCACCAGATCGCGCCGCGCCCGATTCTGCTTATCTACGGCAGCGAAGAAGTATCCCTCCCCGGCGCGCGCCAACAGCTCGCCGCCGCCGGGGAGGGCGCTCAGCTCTGGGTGGTGGAGGGGGCAGGTCACGGAGGTTACCTGTACACCGCGCCGGAGGAATATGAGCGGCGGGTGGTTGACTTCTTTGACGCGGCGCTGCCGGGCGATGAGTAGGGCACAGCCCCCAAGCACGAACTTCTTCCCCGCGCCCCCCTATCGCCCCTATGTTTGCCATGCGCGGCACGCACGGTAACATACGCTAATCCGTAACCTTGTTTGGAGGCTTAAGCAAATATGCGATACAGACACGCACATATGGCTATTGTGTTGACGATACTCACCGCACTGCTCCTGGCCGGCTGCGGCGGCGCCGATGATACGCCCGCCCCAGACGATGCCCCGGCAGATGTGACGCAAATTACCCTCATGAAGGAATCGGTTGGGCTGGGCGACCCGGTCGTGACCTACATGCTCACCGTTGATGTGCCGGACTTGCACTATACGTTGGAGGAAAAGGATGCCGACCCGTTCGAGGGCACGGTAACGGCAGAACAGATCGCGGCACTGCTGACCGCACTGGACGAAGCCGGCTTCTGGGGCTTTGAGGCCGATTACATCCCCGACGATGGCACATGCTGCGACCTTGTATACTTCACGGTCGGCGCGACGCGCGGCGGCACGACCGTCACCGCGCGCGGCAGCGAGACCGAGAGTCCCGAAGCCTTTATGGGTTTGGTGGATATGGTCGAGGCGCTGACCGCGCCCTAGCGCCGCAGACTCGCCACCAACCGGTTGGGCCGCAGCAGCAGATGCAACGCATCGTGGACGTGGCGCACCATCAGGTCGGCGGCGAGCAGAGTCTCGACCGCCAGCCCTTCCTCACCAAGCACCGCGATGCTCAACGCCGCCGCACTGAACATGGGCGCATCGTTCGCGCCGTTGCCCACGGCAACCACGTGCGATGCGCCCAGCGCGCGCACGATGTCGGCCTTCTCTGCTGCGCCGCCTGTGATGATGTGCGCGCTGAGACCGAGCGCCGCATCGATGGCGGCTTGTTTGCCGTGTGTGTCGGCGGTGAGCAGGTGGATGTGGAGGCGACGGCCCAGCGCGGCCAACAGAGTATCCACACCCGCGATAAGCTGACCGTCGGTGGCGAGCGTGCCGTTTACGTCAAAGGTGGCGTGGTGCAGGGTGTAGGTATCCCGGTTGGGGACGCTAATCTCAATCATCGTCGGGGGTTCCCTTCAAGGCTCACGGCCACTTAAGCGATGCTTGCACGCTGGAGGTGTAACGCACCGCTTCGCCGCCCAACTCAAAGAACGTTAGCTGATAATCGGCGCTTGCGCCGGGCATAAAGTCTTGTGTCTGTGCAAAGAGCGTGTCGGTGGCGACCACACGCCCCTGTCCATCAAAGATGGTCACGGTGACCTTGACGTAGTGCGCCACCGATGCCCCCTGGTTCGTGACGGTACCGCTGACTACCAGATAGCCCTGATCGTTGAAGTCGGCGTGGTCATCCAGCACAAAGTTCGACGGGCCATAGTAGGTCTCGGAGGGGAGTTCGGTATGGCGGGCCGCCGCGTGCAGCTCATAGCGCACGGCGAGGGCGGGCTTGCCCTGTGGGAACAATATGCTGAAGGGTGCGGCTGCGCCCGACTCGATCACGTCGGCGGCGGCGAAGTCGCTTTGTTCGGCGAGGATGGCGCCGGTGGCGTCGAAAAGGTATGCGGTGATGCGCACGAACTCCAGCGCGGCGGGGTCGTTGTTTAGCACCTCTCCATTGATGTGGAAAGCGCCTTGTGTGTCGGTCCAGGCAAACATGCCTCGGAACTCGATCACACCTGTGGCGGCTTGGTCGAGAGGCGCGGCGGGCGCCACGATCTGGCCGGGCGTGAGCGTGGCGGCGGGGTCGATGGCGAGCGTATCTATCACGGCGTCGAGTGTTTCCAGCAATGCGGGGTCGTCGGGCACCAGCACGCTCATCGCGACAAAGAAGGGACCGCTGCGCTGGAAGAAGGTGTTTATCTGCAAGGTGTCGGGTCCGGCTTGCCGCAGCGCCGGGACCAACCAGCTTCCGTCGGCCTGCACATGGCGCTCGAAGGCGGTGTAGGTGGCGCTGTAGTACGCGGCTTGATAGGCATCGATGGCGTGCTCGAAGGCTTCGAGGCTCAGGGGCGCGCCGGTGTTGAGGACGTGTATGCTAAGCGGGGCGCGCATCGCGCCGGGCGGCGAGAACTCGACTAGGAGCGCGTCGCTTGTCGATAGGTCGGTTATGGCCCACGCGGGGGGCAGGCGCAGCGAGAAAACGCCGCTTGGGTGTAGATAGGATTGGAAGCCTCCGCCGAAGGGTAATGGGGTTGCCAGAACAACCCCGCTTTCCTGTCCGGCGGGGTTACAACCGGCCAGCGTTAGGCTCGCGACAAGGATGATGAGATAGAGCGCGCGTTTGATGTTGGCAGATGGTTTTGCGTGTGTCATGTGTATCCTCATGCCCATTTTACCGCAGCGGTGCTCTCTGTTGAAAGCGCGCCGAGAACGGTCTTGCGATGATGGTCATTCTCACCCTCAAGCCTGGGATTAAAACCCCCAGGCGAAAGACCGCGATTATTCGTATTGCTAGGGTACCATTTTAGTTAGAGAAGCGTTCGGACGCCATGCCGATATTCGCGGCACTGCCCCGCTGCCGAGCGCATAGTTGCGTTTTCCGCCCTCCCTCACGTATCCGGCGGCGCCCTCGCGAGAGAATACAAACCTATATCAAACCACAGCCCCCGGCACGCCTGCCATCCCATGCCCGGCACGCCCTCTGCGTAAACCTCGCTCAAACGCTAAGCAAACCGCTCCTTTACCACGGCAAATAATTTTATGATTTTTGCGTTCATATAAACCAAATTCTAATTAAGTTTAGTACTCTGTACCTATTTATCTTATAGGGCTGTGGCTCTATTCTACTAGCACCAAAACAGAGTGGTCTCAGCGGCAAGCCGGACAGCCTCCCCCACATATATATAAAACAGGGGAAACAGGCGAACCGGGTTTCAAGAAAAGGGAGATTTTTGTAATGTACGCGACCAATGAACTGCTGTTCCCAAACTACGTGATCCCGACCCTGCGCGATATGCGGGGGCCAGAATGGGCCGGCCTGATCGATCGAGTGATGAGCCTGCCCGAAACTCACGAGGAGAGCCTGGCATTTGTGTTGATGATGATTCGGTTCAACGGCTGCATGGCGTGCGAAACCGACAGCTATCGGGCAATGCGGGGCTGCGTTGCATGTGCCCAACAGACACTCCGCCGCTTCAAAGGCTCCGACCGTGACCTACTGCGCGCCTATCAGCAAGCCCGCGAAGACATCCGACGCTATCTGGCCCGCCGACAACGCCGCGTTGCTTAGCGCTCTTATACAAAAGGCTGCCTGGCCGAGCCTCTACCTTTATCCCGGCCAGCCGTACACTCATTATCCCCGTCTGACGTAACAAGGCTGCCTGACCGAGCCTTTATCTTATAACGGCCAGCTGCCACCGGAGCACCTCCTTAACCTTTTCGGGAGATGCTCCGTTTTTTCGCCGCATCTATATTACTAAATATACTACTCAGAAGGATAACCTCAGACGCTTGCTATTGCAAACACTTGTGATTGTAGACGGTTGTCATCTATTTTTATAACTTATGCAACTGCCTTGATTACCCACGATAGGGTAAAGTGTTCGTATGCGGGGGTGTAAACATTTACCAGTTTGTGCATCTCCTCCCCCTACACCTGCACAAAGCGCACCTTTCACAACTAATTCATAAGGATAGAGTGCCTATGGAAAGTCTACAGATCAAACTTCCCGGAATGTACGGCGACCATCATGTTTTAGCGGTGCGTCAACTGCTGCTGAGCATGGAAGGGGTCGATGACGTTTGGGCCAGCGCCGCTTGGCGCACTGTCCAAGTTGAATATGACCCCGCCCAAACCACCTCGGATCAGATCACATCCCGGCTGGAAACCGCAGGCTACACCCAACCACTCGAAATCCCCACACTCACATCAGACGACGTACGTGCCCGCCGCTTCACAACCTCTTTTATCCAAGCCGGTGCACAAGTCTCATTTGCCCAGCAAGTCCCCGCCGCCAGCACGCGGCCCCTCTACCCTTGCCCCGGTATGACACCCTGGCGCGAGGGAGCCGAAGATGCAAGTTAGGAGCGCATAGATGGCAAAGAAAAAGACTCGTCCTATTGAAGAACAGAGTATCGACCCCGCCACCCGCGCAATGCTCGTACGCGCCGAAGAGATCGGCGTCGGCACCGCATTCAGCCGCGCCGACGCGATGGCACCCTGCAATATCGGCAGCGCCGGCATGTGCTGCAAGATGTGCAGCATGGGGCCGTGCCGCCTCACCAAAGATGGCTCGACCGGCATCTGCGGCGCAACCATAGATACCATCCAGGCGCGCAACTTCGCACGCGCCGTCGCGGGCGGCGCAAGCGCACACAGCGACCACGGACGCGATATGGCCCTCACGCTCAAGGCAGTCGCCAACGGCGAAACCCAGGGCTACCGCATCCGCGACGTGACCAAGCTGCGCACCCTGGCCGATTTCTACGGCATCGCGACCGAGGACCGCACACCGGAGGCGATCGCCAACGACCTGGCCGACCTGTACATCGCACAGTTCGGCCAGCAAACCGGCGAAGTGGTCATAACCAAACGCGCACCCCAGAAGCGCCAACAACTCTGGCGCGACCAGGGCGTCATGCCACGCGGCATCGACCGCGAAGTCGTAGATTGCCTCCACCGCACCCATATCGGCGACGATCAACTCCCCTCCCACATCCTAGAGGGCGCGGTCCGCACCGCCATCGCCGATGGATGGGGCGGCAGCCTCATCGCCACCGATGTCTCCGACATCCTCTTCGGCACCCCGGCCCCCGTCATGGGCGCCGCCAACCTGGGCGTGCTCAGCGATACCGACGTCAACGTCGTAGTACACGGCCACGAACCCACCCTCTCGATGATGATCGTGGCGGCCTGCCAACACCCAGAAATGATCGAATATGCCAAATCGAAGGGCGCAACCGGCATCACCGTGAGCGGCATCTGCTGCACCGCCAACGAAATCCTCATGCGCCAGGGCGTCCCCGCCGCCGGCAACTTCCTACAACAAGAACTCGCCATCCTCACCGGCGCGGTCGAAGCGATGGTGGTAGACGTACAATGCATCATGCAAGCCATCGTCCGGCTGGCCGAACGCTTCCATACCGAGATCATCACCACCTCCCCCAAAGTCAAGATCACCGGCGCAACCCACATCGAATTCGACGAACACCACGCGATGGACATCGCCAAAGAGATCGTCAAACGCGCGTGCGATAAGTTCCCACAGCGCGGCGAAACCCACATCCCCAACATAAAGTCAAACCTCATCGCCGGCTTCTCGCACGAATATATCAACTACGCGCTCGGCGGCGCCTATCGGGGCAGCTTCCGACCGCTCAACGACGCCATCATGTCCGGGCGCATCCGGGGCGTAGCCGCCATCATCGGCTGCAATAACCCCCGCACCAACCATGACTACCTACACGTCGAAGTGACGCGCGAAATGCTCAAACAAGACGTCCTGGTGGTACAGACCGGCTGCGGCGCCATCGCCAGCGCCAAGATGGGCTGGCTGCTCGGCGAAGCCGGACTCTCGGAAGTCGGGCCGGGGCTGCGCGAAATCTGCGAGACCATCGGGATACCGCCGGTGCTGCACCTGGGGAGCTGTGTAGACAACGCCCGCATCCTCACCGTGCTGACCCAGATGGCGGGAGAAGGCGGCCTCGGCGACGACATCGACCAAATCCCCGCCGTAGGCCTTGCGCCCGAATGGATGAGCGAAAAAGCACTCTCGATCGCCACCTACTGCGTGGCAAGCGGCGCCTACGTCATCATGGGCGGCTCGAACCCGGTCGGCGGCATGGAAAAAGTCTCCGGCAGCACCCTGGTGGCAAAAGATGTGCTCCTCAAAGAATGGCAAGAGCGCTATGGCGGGAGGCTAGAATTCGTCAACGGTCTGCAAGAGACCATCGATAAAACCCTGGCGCACATCGACGAACGCCGCGCCGCGCTCGGCCTGCCCGAATATGACGCCAGCAAGTGGGGGCGCAGCGGCGACCGCCGCATGGCCGAGATCGAAACCCTGCCGTTGAGAGAGCGCGAAGCCGCACTCTATGGCGTACCCGTCGGCGACGAATCACGCGGACCGTAAGGAGAACACCCTATGTCCCGATACATTGCAACCCGTGGCATTCGAGGTGCCAACGCCATCGTCGGCGAAGCTGAACGCATGTTCCGACAAGCGCTTGCCGAAAAAGGCCCCGATACCCCGGTAACCTTCCCCAATACCGCATACTTCCTGCCCTTCATCTTCGCGATGACCGGTTGGGAAGTGCGCACGCTCGGCGACCTCGAAAAGGTCATCCAACACGCCAAGAGCCTGCTCCACCCCGTGCCGACCGAGACACAATGGTCACCCTATCTGGGCGAGACACTCGACAGCGGCATGGCAACCCTCTTCGCCGAAGAAATCATCGCAGCCGTGCGCTTCGTCTACAAGCTAGAACCACAACCCGTGCCCGGCCTACATCTGGCCGGCGGCACCGACTATGGCGCAAACGGCAACAGCGCCGGCGGCTATGCCAACGGCCCCATCGACGACATCCAGCTGCGCTCTTGGGGCATCCAGCTCGTCGATGGCCGGATGCCCGGCTTCGCCGCCGTCCTGGGCTGCGCCAAGAACAACGAAACCGCCGTCGCCATCGTGCGCGAGCTGCAACAACGCAGCATCCTCACCTTCCTCTGCGGCAACGTCAACGGGCGCAGCATCATCCACCAGCTGCAAGAGGAAGGCGTCGAGATGGGCTACGATACCTACATCGTCCCCTTCGGCCTCGATACCATCAGCGCGATCTTCCCGGTGGGCTTTGCCGCACGCTCGGCGCTCACCTTCGGCGGGCTAAAAGGCGGCCAAGCACGCGAGATTCTGCTATACAATAAAAAGCGCGTCTTCGCCTTCGTGCTGGCGCTGGGCGAGGTGGACGACCTCAAATACGCCACCGCCGCCGGCGTGATTAACTTCGGCTTCCCCGTCATCGCCGATACCATCATCCCCGAAATCCTGCCCACCGGCATCACCGACTATGAACACGTCGTCTCGATGCCCTTCAACGAGATCGAGGGCAAAGACGACGCCGAACGCGCCGCCAAGCTCGTACAGAAATGCATCGAGGTGCGCGGCGTCAAGATTCGCATCACCGATGTACCGGTGCCGGTCGCCTATGGCTCGGCATTCGAGGGCGAAGTGGTGCGCCGCGCCGATATGCGCGTCGAGTTCGGCGGCAAACACTCACGCTGCTTCGAATACCTCAAGATGGTCGATATGGACGAGATCGACGACGGCGCGATCGAGCTTATCGGCCCCGACGTTGACACAGTAGAAGAAGGCGGCTCGGTAGATATGGGCATCGTCATCAAAGTGGCAGGCCGCAAGATGCAAGAAGACTTCGAGCCGGTGCTAGAACGCCAAGTCCACTACTTCGTCAACGGCGGCAGCGGCCTCCAACACATCGGACAGCGCGACATCGCCTGGGTGCGCATCAGCAAGGCCGCCTATGAGAAAGGCTTCCGCCTAAAACACTTCGGCGAGATATTGCACGCCCGGATGCACTCCGACTTCGGCGCCATCGTCGACAAAGTGGCGGTAAGCATCTACACCGACCCCGACGACCATGCAAAGTGGCTCGCCGAGGCACGCGATGCCTACAACTATCGCAACCAGCGCCTCGCCACCCTCACCGACGACGCAGTAGACGAGTTCTATACCTGCACCCTCTGTCAGAGCTTCGCACCCGACCACGTCTGCATGGTCAGCCCCGAACGCCTCGGCCTCTGCGGAGCATATAACTGGCTCGACTGCAAAGCCAGCTACCAGATCAACCCCAACGGCCCCAACCAGCCGATCAAGCTCGGCAAGCTCATCGACCCGGTGAAGGGCTACTGGACCGGCACCCTCGAATATGCAAAGGTCGGCTCGCACGGCGCGGTACAAGAAGTCTCGATGTACTCTATCATGGAAAACCCCATGACCGCCTGTGGCTGCTTCGAGTGCATCGTAATGCTCATCCCAGAAGTGCAAGGCGTGATGATCGTCAGCCGCGAAGACGTCGGCATGACGCCCGCCGGCATGAAGTTCAGCACGCTTGCCGGCATCGCCGGCGGCGGCCTACAGACCCCCGGCGTGATGGGCGTAGGCAAGTTCTACCTCACCAGCCCCAAGTTCATCTCCGCCGACGGCGGCTTTAAGCGCGTCGTCTGGATGTCTAAAAACCTCAAAGAGTCGATGGCAGCCGAGTTCGCCGCCGTCGCCGAACGCGAGGGCGTCCCCGACCTGCTCGACCGCATCGCGGACGGCAGCGTAGTCGAAGACGTGGCACAGCTGGAAGAATGGCTAAAGGAAAAGAAACACCCCGTGCTGGAGATGGGCATCATGCAGGCCGCCGAAGGCACAGTCGAGGAAGCCGCACCGGAGCCGGTCGCAGTGGCAGTAGCCGCTGCCGAAGCCGTTGTTGAGGCAGTTGTCGATAAACCAACCCCGCCCCCGCCGCCGGAGCCTGCCCCACCACCACCACCACCACCACCGAAGCCTGCCCCAGCGCCGAA
>CAZJBO010000038.1:0-12546 GCA_964544075.1 uncultured Anaerolineae bacterium | reverse complement strand
GGCGGGGGTGGCGCCTGGGACCTGTTTGTATTGGATGATATCAAACAAAGTCTCGTTATCGTGCGCCGAAACATAAATGATGTGCTCTTGCGGGTCCAGCGTATAGCCGGTTGGTGCGCCGTTATAGTCTATATCGGCGCCGGTGACCGCCTCGTCCCGGTAATTGACCAGCGGATAATCACGCAGATTGCCCGCCAGCCCCACCCGAATACGGTCGGTGAAGTGTAGGAGCTGCTCCAGCTGCGTCGTCTCATCGCCGGGAGTGATGCCGTTCGGGGCATAATACAGCCCGTTGATAAAGCCCTGCTCCTGTCGTCCACCGAAGGGACTGCCGCCGCGCACCGAATCGCGCAGCCGGTCATTAAACGTGCCGATGCCCGTTCCGGCCATATTGATCTGGGTGGCGTTGATGCCGCGCGCATTGCCGGCAACCTCGCCAAAGTCCCAGCCCTCACCGTAGACATACACCGCCGTGCCGTCCACGCCGTCCGCTTCCGGCGTCAGCGCATCCAGCGCATCCCGCACCGCCAACATATCATCGCGCATGTGGTGCCCCATCAAGTCAAAGCGGAAGCCATCGACCTTATACTCGGTTGCCCAGAAGACCACCGAGTCTGTCATGAAGCGTCGCATCATGTTGTGTTCGGTGGCGGTGTTCTGACAACAAGTGCTCGTGACCACACGGCCCCGGTCATCAAGGCGATGGTAGTAGCCCGGCACGATGCGGTCAAACACCGCGCGGTCGCCCTGGCCGCTGGCGTTGGTATGGTTATACACCACGTCCATCACCACACGCAGCCCGTTCTCGTTGAGCGCCTGCACCATCGAGCGGAACTCCAGTACGCGCTGCGCACCGTCGGGGTCGGTGCTATAGCTGCCCTCCGGCACATTGAAGTGATAGGGATCGTAGCCCCAGTTATAGCCATCAAGGTCACGCACCGGCTCGATTAGGGCTTGCTGTTCCGGCGAGTCGGGCGGGAAGGCTGCGAGTTCTGCCCAGTCCGGCTCGAAGCGCGCGCGCTTCTGTCGGTTCTCGTTGATCGTAGCGATGTCAAAGGTCGGCAGCAGGTGGATGTGCGTCAGCCCGGCGGCAGCAAGCGCGCGGAGGTGCGTCATACCGTTAGCATCGACATCGGTGAAGGCCATAAACGTACCACGATGTTCTTCCGGCACGCTCTGGTCTTGGATGCTGAAGTCACGCACGTGCAGTTCATAGAGCACGATGTCTTCCGGCGCGTCGAGCGAAGGTTTGCTTGTTGTCAGCCAGCCCTCCGGCATCAGCGCAGGGTCACGCATATCGATGATCTGGCTGCGGCGGCTGTTCACCGAAAGGCTCATCGAGTACGGGTCGGTGACCAGGTTGTGCTCCACCTGGCCGGTCGAATGCACAAACACTTCTACCTCGTAGAGATAGAATTTGTATGCCCAGTCCGCCTCGCCCGTCACATGCCACACGCCGAAGTCATCGCGCGCCATCGCGTAGATGCTTGCCTCGGTCTTGTGACCAGAGTCGTCGAAGAGGTGCAGCGACACCTTGCGTGCGGTGGGCGCCCATACACTGAGCGTAGGCACGCCATCTTCAAATGTGACGCCGAGCGGACCAGCATAGGTATACAGAGCATCGAGCACGCCGGGGATTTGCAGGCCGGTTGCATCGACCAAGTTGCCTTCTGCGTCGCTGACCGAGAGCGCGATCTGCCCTGTGAGGATGCCGGGCACAAGCGCAAGGTCGGCAGTATCGATGTGCAAGGTCAACTGCCCGGCCACATGCGGGAACTTCGCAAGGATGTCTGCGCTCGGTCCGGCTTCATCTACGCTCAGGGCAAGCGCTCCATCCGCCCTCTCTATACCGGTAAAGCCGGGGCGCATCCCACCCTCGGCGGCGTAGTTCAGCGCGTAGGTATAGCCTTCCGTGTCTGCAAAGTCCCACACGATGGTGTCCGCATCAACCCAGCGCGCCCGGTATTGCGTCAGGTCGCCCGGCGGCACAAATAGTCCGCCCGGCGGCACAACGGCAATGCTGAGCAAGTTGGTAGCGCTATCGAAGGCAAACATAACCCCACTGCCTTCTTCGGGCACCGTGAAGGGGATGTTCGCGCCGTCGGGCGTGCCATCCTCACCATAGTTCTCGTCCCAGCTCTGCCCGACGGCCACCTTCGCCTCCCAGCTGCCGGCAGGGATGCCGTTGGTGCTGAAGACGTACACACCGTCATGGTCGGGGTCTTGCATATAACTTGCCAAGCATTCGGGCGCCCAATCGTTGGGACAACCCAACGCCGCCTGGAAGCTGCCCGGCACCGTGATGATCGGCACGCGCACGCTATCGACGATGAGGTTTGTTGCATGGTCGTAGATGAAGGTCACAGCCATATCTTCGGGCACGCTGAGCACAATGTTGGGGCCGTCCGGGTCGGCGTTGCCGCCGTAATTCTCATCCCAAGTGCCGTTGATCGCCACCTTGTATTCATAGTCGCCAGCCGGCACGTCAAAGGTACGGTGCCACAGCCCGGCAGCTTCGTCAAATTCCAGCGAGGTTGCCTCACAGTCGGGCGCCCACTCACCGGGGCAGCCCAAGACCGTCTGTAACATGCCGGGGATGTTCACCATATCCGGTTGTTGCACTGTGCTTCCCTCCGGTTCTTCTTGCGCCGCTTGTCCAGGCAGAACGGGCAGACCGTCCGCCAACGCACCGTTGATACTATCGGTCACATAGCCGGTGTTGTGGTCATAAAAAAATTCGACCGCCATATCTTCGGGCACGCTCAAGGGAATGTTGGGGCCGTAATATTCGGCGTCAAGGCCGAAGTTATCGTCCCAGCTTTCGTTGAGTGCGGCCTTATATTCATAATCGCCCGCCGGCAGATCAAAGACGGCGCGCCAGATATCGTTGTCGTCGTCGTAGGTCAGGAATGTGTCGGCGCAGTCAGGCATCCAATCGCCGGAACAGCCCAGCACGCTTTGTATCGTACCGGCGATGGTCACGGTGTCGGGCGGTGGGATATCCTCTTGTGCAAAAACCACCAACGGTGGCATCAACATAGAAAGCATGAGCAAAGTGGGTATAAATAAGCGTCTCCATAGATACATGTTTCGGGACATCATCGAACTCCTCCTCGGAAGAACAAAGAAAGAACAAAGACCACGCGGGGAACACAATAATCTTACACGAAAACCAAGCGCAGTACCTAAGCGGCGCCAGAAGGATTTTAGCCCCAAGCACGCCCTGAATATGCCAAGCCACGCACAAATGGTAAAATGAGCACAGACAGCACTTCTACCCCATCTCGTGCGAAGGAGCCGTAATGTCACACTTTGACCCCGCCTTGCTTCGGGATAAAGAATCACGCCGCCTGGCCTTTACCGTACTAGACGCAGCGCTCGACGCCGCCGACCCCATAAAAGCAATCAACCGATACATGCAGCTCAACGGGGATATACTCCGGGTCGGCGTACAGACTTATGACCTCACGCAATATCATCATATCTACGCCATCGGCGGCGGCAAGGCCGGCGCAGCAATGGCCGCCGCCCTTGAAGGTCTGCTCGGTGCGCGCTTAACCGGCGGTTTGGTCAACACCAAGTACGGCTATACAATGCCGACGCATTGCATACAGATCAATGAAGCAGCCCACCCCGTCCCCGACGCAGCCGGGGCCTTCGGCACCCTACAAATGCTGGAGATCGCGCGCCGTGCCGGTCCGGATGACCTTATCTTCTGCCTGATCTCCGGCGGCGGCTCTGCGCTAATGGTCGCCCCGGTCGAGGGCGTCACGCTGGCAGATATACAACATCTCACCGATACGCTGCTCGGCAGCGGCGCGACCATCAACGAGATTAACACCATCCGCAAACACCTCTCACAAATCAAAGGCGGACAACTGGCACGCATCGCCCAGCCCGCCACGGTCGTTTCGCTCATCCTCTCAGATGTGGTGGGCAACCCATTGGACGTGATCGCCTCCGGCCCCACCGTGCCCGACAGCGCCACCTTCGCAGACGCGCGCGCCGTGATCGCCCGCTATGGCATCGCAGACGCACTGCCTGCGCGCATCATCGCCTACCTGGAACACGGCACGCCCGAAACGCCCAAAGCCGGCGACCCTGCCTTCGCGCGCGTGCATAACCAAATCATCGCCAGCAACCGTGTCGCGGCACAGGCCGCGCGAGACAGAGCAAGCGAGATGGGCTTTAACAACATGATTCTATCGACATACATTGAGGGCGAAGCTCGCGAGGTTGCGAAGGTCTTCGCCGGGATCGCACGTGAGATCGCCGCGCATGAGTGCCCCCTGACCCGCCCGGCATGTCTCATCGCAGGCGGCGAGACGACCGTTACCCTGCATGGCAAAGGGCACGGGGGGCGCAATCAAGAGATGGCGTTGGCAGCAGCGCTACATCTGGACAGACTCGGCGAAGATGTGATGGTTATATCACTGGCAACCGACGGCACCGACGGCCCGACCGATGCCGCCGGCGGCATCGCGGACGGCACGACGCTGGCACGTGCGCGCGCGGCAGGCTTGGATGCGTGGGCATATCTGGCGGATAACGACTCTTACACGTTCTTGGCTGCGTTGGGTGACCTGATTATCACAGGTCCGACGAATACAAACGTCAACGATTTAATCTTCGTGTTCGTGTTCTAGCGGCAAATGTGAGGAAAAGCGCCGGCCACACCGCAAACAACAGCAGCAGAAACACCCACGGCCACACCGAAGGTCGCGCCGGTGACGCGCTGCCCAGACCCAACGTAAGGCGCCAATCGTGCTCCAACACCTCCGGCGAGACTCCCAACCCCCGTATCACCCCACCTCGGCATGATGCTCCTCGCCGATATGCCGCCAAAAGATTGTGCAGCCCGCGTGGTCCGTATCGGCTTTCAATATAACGCACAATCTCATAACTCTGTGCATAGGCCGGTGCGGAACCGATCCGATCGGAGGGGAAGGCCGGACAGAGAGCCTCCAGCGGGTAGAGCGTGTCGTTCGCCACATGTTCGGCAAAGGCAGCGCGCAGCTCCGCATCCGGCTCTGCCTCGAAGTAGAGCGCCAGCCCCTCGCGAAGCCATGCCGGTACAAACGCTTCGTCTACGATGTTAGCGACATAGACTTGTGTCAGCGCGTGCGTGAGCTGTCGCGATGGGTCTGGGTGGATACTCAGCAGAATCACGTTATGCCGCGCGTCGGCGTATGCCTCGGATGTATCGCGCAGCCCGGCGCTAAGGGCGGCAGCATCGGCGTAAAGATAGATGTCTATGCTGGCAAGGGCGGGTGTCTGGAGCTGCCGAACGATGTCGGATTGTGTGATGACAGCTCGGTTAAGCATAGCCTCGGCCTGTGCGTCGGCCTGACCGTAAGTATGGATATTGATGGTATCGCGCGCGGTGGTTTCCCAATCGAAGCGGGTATCGGCATATTGCAGCCTAACCGATTGAGTTTCGAGCGTACGCCCGGTCCGGTCGGTAATGCGCCAGGTATAGGATGCGCCGGCAAAGGGCGTGAGCGTATACTGTGTCAGGTCGAGAGTGGCGGTCGCCTGGGTTATATCGCCGCGCTCGGTGCATGTGGCCGGTATAACCGGCACATCGGGCGCGCCATCTTCTGCAAAGACCAGGTCCGCACGGCTAATACCGGCGACGGCTTGCACCTCAACGTAGAAGGTGATGGATTGACCAAACGAAATCTCATGTTGGATGCCCTGCACGATGATGTCGCCTTGCTGTGCGCGCGCGTGGTTACCGTACGCCGCCGGGCACAGAACAGCGAAGATGAGCACAGATATAAACGTGCGGGTAGAACATCGGGTTAACATGCCACAAGGATAATCAAAACCGCTAGTGCGCACGGTATGCCGGTGACTGCGGGTCGTTGGCGCGCCAAAAATCAGGGTGCGCCGGATCGATGAAGCGGGCCAGGTCGGTGTCAGGCGCCCAGCGGCTGCCATCGGGGAGGATGCTATCGGGGTTCCAGTCGGCGAACAGAGTCGCGCCTTGCAGATCGGCGCCCCTTAGGTTGGCGCCGTGCAGTTTGGTGCGGGTAAGCTGAGCATCTTGCAGGTCGCACATATGAAGGTTTGCCCGAATCAGGTTCGCCAACTTCAGGTTGGCGCCGTTCAGTTTGGCTCTGCCAAGATCGGCCTCTTGCAGATTTGCCAAGAACAGATAGGTCTCTTGTAAGTTGACCTCGCGCAGATTTGCCAAGAACAGGTTAGCGCCTTTCAGGTCTGCCCGATACATATCGGCCATATGCAGGTCTATACCCACAAGGTTGATGCGTTCCAACACCATCTCGGACAGCTGCGCCCCCACCAGGCTTGGGCGTTGGTCGCGTTGGAGGTGGATAGCAAGCCAGCGTTCCACATCGTCGCGCTTTCTTGTCGCGCCATCGGTGAACAAGCGTTCCCGCAAGATTGTCTCAAGCTCGTGGTCACTCTGGACACCGTAGTGTTGATGTAACGCACTGACCACATCTTCGGGTGCGGGGCCGACGGGGTGCAGGCTGTGGCCACACTCTGGGCAAAAGTTGTAATCGTCCGGGTTTTCTCTCCTACATTTAGGGCAAAACATCGCGCTTGCCTCCTGCTGCCCGGCGTCGAGCCTTGCGATCTTCCCGGAAGCGCCGGGCCTCCGGGAAGATCGTATCATATTCTTACGGTTTGGGTATAGCCAGGTCTGGCGAACCATGCGGTGAGAGCTTAAGGTCAGGGTTGGTCGCTTGGACTAACTCATGGATGATCTGTGCATACTTCACCTTCTCGCGCGCGAAGGTTGCCAGGAAGTCCGCGCTGGTCCAGGGCTTATACAGCGCGCCGGCACCGGCTGCCAGCGCCGGGCCGGGTTCGATCTTGAAATAGCAAGGTGCACAGACACGCGCCATCTCCGCACCATCATAGAAGCGGTTGAAGCCGCCGAAAGAATCCGCGAGGTAGATATGTAGGTCAAGAGGGAGGTCGAGTGCCTGACGGATGCTCGCGAGCTGTGGCAGCGAGAGGTCGCCGAGCGGATTGAAGGTGCCTGCGCCCAGGCTTTGCAGGACGCGCCCGCCTGCTGCCGACCCGTGCCCGGCATAGATGCTGACCTTGAAGGTCACATCTTCAGGGATTTCACCGGCTTTCTTGAGTTGATCGAGCAGCCAGAGCAAGCCCTCGTCGATGGCGAGGAAACCCCGGAAGCCCAGGTCGATGCAGCGCAAAATCTCGGCGACTACATAGCTCAGCTGGTCGGAACCACGGAAGCGTAGGCCCGATAGCCCACCTTCCGGTGTAACCAGCTGGCGTCCCACATCCCAAGCCGAACGCGGCCCCGGCGTGATGATAACCTCGACTTTGGCGTCGGCGGCCATCTGTGCAAAGTCGCGGAGTTCGGCGTCGTCGAGCAGGGTTGAACCCATCACGGTCGAGATCAGGCGATGTATGGCGATGCCGCGTTTGTTCATCTCGTCGATGAGCGCTTCGAGGACGTTCGGGCGCTCGACGCCGGATATCTCCATGCGGTAGTGTCCACCATCAGGGAAAGTCTTTTCAGAGGTCGGGAGATCGTATGCATCGCTTCCGGGAATGCCGACAGCATCGATTATCGCTTGTACGTCTTTTAGGCTACGCATGATTGTCTTTCTCTCCTAATATTCTTTGTAGTGATGTCTCTATTCGCCGAGTGATTTGAGTAGTTCTTCGTGCGCCGAGTCCTTCATCGTGAACCAATTCTCACGCTGAGGGAACTCACCTGCGACGACCTCTGAAGCATAGGCCTTTAACCCGTTGAGAATTAACTCGCCGGCGTTGCCGTAGACCTTCGCCATCTTCGGTTGGAAGCGTGGGTATAGGCCAAACATATCATGATAGATGAGCAGCTGTCCATCGGCGTGCGGGCCGGAGCCGAGGCTGATGATGGGGATACCGGCGCGCTCGGTGATGATCTCACACACGCGGTCCGGCACCATCTCCAGCAAGATCGAAAACGCGCCGGCTTCCTCCAACACTTTGGCATCATCGATGATGCGCTTAGCCTGTGCTGCGCTGCGTCCCTGCACCTTAAACCCACCCAGCGCCGAGACGCTCTGTGGGGTGAGGCCCAGATGTCCCATCGCCGGGATGCCGGCTGCAACAATCGCCGCCATACGGTCGGCCATCTCGCGCCCGCCTTCCAGCTTAACCGCGTCGCACGCAGCCTCCGCCATGAAACGCCCCGCATTGCGGATCGCGTCTTCTGACGAGGGCTGGTACGACATGTAAGGCATATCGCCAATGAGCCATGCGCCGGGCGCGCCGATGCGCACGCCTTTGCAATGGCGGATCATATCTTCCATCGTGACCGGTAGGGTGCTCTCGTAGCCCAGCATGGTCATGCCGAGACTATCGCCCACCAGAATCATTTCTATGCCAGCCTGCTCTTGGAGGTGTGCGGTGGGGTAATCGTAGCAGGTGAGCATGACGATAGGGGTGCCTGCCTGGTACTTTTCGTACAAATAAGGCAGGCTGATCTTTTTGCGATTTGCCATATGCTACTGCTCCTTATGGATATAAGAGTAAACGCCAATACGCGCCTAATCATGCACGATTTGGGGTATATCCGTCAAGTATTGACAATGACCAACACCATAGGGTTTTGGAACCATTGACAATGCTTAACGGTACCGGCATAATCCTAGCCATGAACAAAGCTCAGTTATCAACCCTGTGCCTGATCTTGCTGCTCGCCACCGCATGTGGCGGCAAACCGCCCGTCATGCCACAGGATAACACGCCCACGCCCCCACCTGCTCCCACAGTTGACGTCGGCCCGCCCACCACCGCGCCAGCCACCGCCACACCGGAGGCAAACCCCACCACCACCGATGCCACCGCCCCTGTATCCATCACCACCTCCCCAACGCCGATCCCAACCGCTGCCCCGACCGCGACCATAGGGCCACCGGAACCGCTCCTGGTGGCCGACCGCCATATGCACAACGCGAACTACCGCGCTGCCAGCGCCACCTATACACAGATATTGCAGAACCACGATGCGCTCCGCGCCGAGGCAGAGTTCGGCTTGGGCGAGGTCAGCTTGCGCATGGGTGACTATGCCGATGCGGTGGCGCGCTTCACCGCCTTCATCAACAGGCACCCCACGCACGAGGCGGTGGCGCGGGCATATTTCTTGCGCGCCGATGCACATTATGCGCTCGAAGAATGGGAAGCCGCGATCGCCGACTACGAGCGCTATATGACACTGCGCCCCGGCCTGATCGATAGCTATGTCTATGCCCGGATTGCCGACATACAAGCATCGTTGGCGCAATGGGATGCGGTGTTGGAGAGCTATCTCAAGGCAATCGAATCCGGGCGGGAGGAAAGCGGGAAGCCCAAGCTGCGCGAGGCGGCGGTCGGAATCTACAAGCTGCATGGTGATGCCGCTGCGCTGACGGCAATAACGGTGCAATACGAGGCGATCCTCGCCACAGCGCGCAACCGAGACTACCGTGCCGACATCATGTTCCGCTTGGCCGAGACGCGCCAAGCATTAGGTGAAACAGATGCCGCCAACGCGCTGTTCTTACAGCTCTTCAAAGAATATGCCGAGACTCCTCAGGCATCTCAAGCGATGTTGGCGCTCGGCAACGCCGGTTATCCGACCGACGCCTACCAGCGCGGGTTGGTGAGCTACTTCAAAGAAGACTATCAAAGCGCACTCGATGCGTTCTCCGCCCACCTTGCCGCGCTGCCGTCCGGTCAGGATTCGGCGCTGCTTCTGATGTACATAGGCATGTGCCAGCAGGCGCTCGGCGCGGCGGACGTCGCGACAGAGACCTTCCAACAGGTGATAGACCGCTATCCGGTTGACCCGATGGCGAGTCAGGCAATGCTGATGCAGGGACGCATCCGCTTCGAGGCGGGCGACTTCGCCGGGGCCGCGCTCCACTATGTGAAGGTCGCCGAGGTTTTCCCCGGCACACCCGAAGCAGCCGAGGCGATGTGGCGTGCCGGGTTCATATATGAGGTGACGCTGGGCGACGCAGAGCGCGCGCTGGCAACCTATGAGATTCTAGGCGCAGTCTATCCCGGCACCACACCGGGTGCGGACGGGTTGTGGCGGGCGGCGCAGCTTGCGCGCGGCATAGGTGATGGACCACGCGCCGAACGTCTGTTGACAATGCTCATGGAAAACAGCGAAGGCACGATGTCGGCAAAGGCCGCGCTCTGGCTGGGCAAGCTGCGCGCCGAACGCGGTGACGATGCGGGCGCGCGGGCGGCTTGGGAGCAAGGTGTGCAGATCGCGCCCCATGATTATTACGGGATACGCTGTGCCGATATGCTGGCCGGGCGCACTGCGCTCCAGGCACCGGATACTTATTGCTTCAAGTTCAATGAGGCACAAGAGGTTGCCCAGGCCGAGGCGTGGTTGGTCGAGACCTTCGGGCTTGACAAGGAAGACTTGCCGGAAGGCTTGTTGTGGCCTCTGCCGCCCAACATGGCGACAGACCCGCGCCGGCTGCGCGGCGAAGAACTCTGGCGCTTGGGATGGTTCGACCCGGCACGCGCCGAGTTCGAGGCACTGCTCAATGCGTACGGCGGCGATCCATTGGCGACATACCGCTTGGCGGTGCACTTCCGCACGGTGGGCGCATACCGCCTGTCTTTGATCGCATCCGCTATCTTGTTGAATGCTGCGCACGTCGATACGCTCGACGCGCCACCGTTCATCGCGCGGCTGCGCTTCCCGGTTTATTATGACGACCTGGTGCTTGCCAGCGCCGATCTGTACGGCGTGGACCCGCTGTATGCCTACGCGGTGATGCGCCAAGAGAGCCTCTTCGATGGGCTGGCGACCTCACATGCCAGCGCCTATGGCTTGATGCAAATCATTCCCGCAACCGGTGCACACATCGCCGAACAACTAAACTGGGCCGATTTCACCACCGAGCAGCTCTACTATCCTCACGTCAGCGCAACCTTTGGCGTGTTCCACCTATCGGATTTGCTCGACATATTCGGCGGCAACCCATACGCGGCGTTGGCAGCATATAACGCCGGGCCGGGCAACGCGGCAGACTGGATGGAGCAAAGCGCTGGCGATCTTGACCTCTATGCCGAGGTCGTAGATTTCGAGGAAACGGTGAAGTACATTCACCTAATCTCCGAGCATTACGCGGTCTACCGTGCGCTGTACGGCGTGGCGTGCACGCCGTAAGCGGTTCATCTAGCTCTGCAATATAGTCAGCGCATCGAACAGATTGAACGCCATGAGATAGCGCTCGATAGATGCGGCGACGCGCGCCACGACATAGCGGTGCGGATCGGGCATCACCAAACGCAAGTTCGCATAGAGCTGCGCGCGTGCCGAAACCACTTCCGGCGCGGTCCAGATATAGCGCGCGCCGGTCTGCGCCAGCCAAGTGCGGCGCTCCGGTGCGAGGTCGGCAAAGGCGCGCCCGGCTTCATCCGCTTGCAACCACTTCTGCCATCGCCCCGATGCGACCACTGCCGCCTCTAGTGTTTCCATGAAGTGCGATAGGGTGATCTCCGGACGTGCCCGATGCAACGCGCGCTCTTTGGCGCAGAGTTCGGTCAGCGCGGTATACTCCTCCGCCGTGAACTCCGGCCCAACGTTTGCCCCGCCCATGCCGCTCTCCGGATAATCGCGGGGATTTTCGACCCAGTCGGTATAGTGGCCCTTAATCAACGAGCCGTGCGGCACGACGCTATGGTAGAGCCGTGCAGCGGTTTTAGGATCAAAGAAGGTGGTATGCAGGTCGGTGCCGACTTTGGCAACGATAAAGCAAGGCCATGCGTGCAGCAAGCCGCGCGCTTGCAGCCCTACGCGCAGCAGTCCGATAAAGCGTTCGAAGCTGTGATAATCGACCAAGCCGCCGTGCACTTCCTCGGTGCCCACCTCATAATCGATCGGCGGCAAGCCCAAACGCGCGCGCACACCCTCGGTGTGCGCGATGAGGTCAACCGTGCGCTCCACCACAAGCTCGATCGAGATGACCTCACCGGGGGCGAGTGTCCGATCAACGGTTGGGTCGATGTGCAACAGCTTGTAACCGGCCTGCAACGAGGCGCTCAATGAGGCTTTGACCGCCTCCGTGGTCGCCTCTAATGATAGCTTGTCGCGTGTGTGCACATCCTTGAGCCACTGTCCGCCGTGATCTAGGCATGGGTACAACGGACCGTCCCAGTTATATTGGCGGGCATAATCTGTCATGGCATCGACGAAGGTTTGCTGTGTCCAGCCTGTATACCCGCCGTCGCAGTCAACCTGATTGAGAGTTGCGGCAAAGAGCATAGGCGCATTATTGTTCCGGGCGGCCATGACCGCCGCCTCAAGGACGGCGTCGGAGTTTGGACAGACAGCTAACAACGTTATCTTTACATCCTGCTGCCGGAGGCTAATGATCTTCTGGACCAGTGTATTCAAACTTTGCATGGTTAACCTTGCCTTCTATGTGTCGAGGTAGATGCTTGTCTCTTCGAGGTAGGGTTGGGCGTCGGTGCCCCCGGCCCGGCGCGTCGAGAGCGAGCCGCAGATCACCCCCATATGAAGCGCTTTTGCCCAGTCCCAGCCGG
>CAZJBO010000037.1:0-12607 GCA_964544075.1 uncultured Anaerolineae bacterium | reverse complement strand
CCTCGATGTCGCGCCAGGGCAGCTGCACCTTGACGTGGGTAAAGCCCAGCGCGCGCACCAGGCGCAGATCACGCCGGCGGGTCGGAGCATCCCAATAGAGGAAGGCCTGCACCGCATAGGTAGGCGAATCGAAACGCATCACCACCGGTGAGGGCGGCAGATGTGGGTTCGCGTTATATAGGGCCGCGCCCTTTATCAACACCATGACGAGCATCAACAAGACGGCGCGCGTCCAGGGTGAGGGGTGATGAATGGCAGCCATCCTATCGAACGGTATCTACGGTGGCGAGGTGTTGCGCGATCAACGCGACTTTCTCTGCCCGGCCCAACGCCCTGTATGCCTGCTGCTCATATGTCAGCGGCAGCACCGGCACACGCATATCCTCAAAAGCGACAGATTCGCAGATGTCCATATCAACGGGCACAGACCAAGCCCCGTCGGGCAACCGGTGCTGCACTTCGCCCATGATCTCAACCTGCATCCCGTCAATCATCAGCTTGCCGAAGTGTGAACGAATCTGTGCCGCCGCCGCAAAGATAACCGGCTTGACCACATACGCATCGAGACATCGCTCTATCGCGTATGCACCGTCTGCGTCGCTCTGGATATCGATGTCATGCGGAAATACCGGCAGACCGCGCAGCGCAAGACCCAGGCTTCCGGTGAGCGCCCAGCGCACATCGTGGCCTTGCAAGGCCGCCCAGACACAGCGCAAGACCTGTCGATGCTTGAGCGAGACAGACACAACTAATCCTTTGGCATATTGGCGATCGCGTCAAAAGCCGGGCGGGGCGAGCCGTCGCCCGCCAGGATGCTGTATGGCACATTGTCGTTTTGGGGGTCGCCAGCCGCCATAGGACTGTAGTTCAGATTCCAGAGGAAAGCCAACCATGCGCCTTCCCAATCGGCCAACCACTCGAAGGCTTCCACACTCCACTTAGCTTGCTCTTCCAACGTGTTGTCGAGCGCAAACTGGAAGCTCGGTGGACAGCCGGCGAGGTCTTCAGCGGTCGCCCAACCGAACTCGGTGACGCAGAGCTTTTGGTCGCCCCCGGCAGCGAGTATCTTGCTGTAATAATATTCCAGGGTCGAGCGGAAGCTCCAGGAATGGTGCGGGTTAAGCCACGGCCCGGTGAAGTTCTCGGCTTCCTCCCCCATCGCAGCAGGATCGTCGTAGGCGGCCAGGGGCGGGATGTTGTAACCGTTGTGGTGCGCGCCCACGCAGTCGGCATAGTGGAGCAGCCCCGCATCGACGAGCTGATCGAAGTATTGGAAGTCGTCGAGCGAGCGCACACCGCCATCGCCGCCGGTGGGCGAGAGCGCGCCGCTGATAACGATCACGCCGGGGTCAACCGCATGGATGGCCCGCTCTGCGATGCCCAACATCTCGACATAATCCACCGCGCTGATCCCGTCCGGTGTGCTCCACTCACGGTCGAGGTTCATCTCGTTCCAAACCTCGATCGCATGTATCCGGCCTGGGTAGCGCTCAAGGATGGCAGTGAGGAAGTTTGCAAAGTCCTGATAGTCTGCGGGCGGGCCGTGACCTTCAAGGTCGGCACCCGCCGGGCGCGCCCAATCCGGCGACGTGACCACGCTCAACATCAGCTTCAGACCGTGCTCTTCGGCAGCCGGCACCACTAGGTCGAGCACCGAGAAATCAATCTTGCCCTTCTCCGGCTCAAGGACACTCCATCGTATCTGCTGTTTGACCCAGCCCAAGCCAAGCCGGTCGCTGACGAGTTCGTAGAAGTAACCCTGCATATCATAGTTCTCTTGCACCTGGATGCCATAGCCAAAGCGCATATCCCGGTTGGGCAACAGGGTTGGCGTGGGTTCTTCGGCAGCGTCGGGCGCGCCGACGGTGGACGGTGCAACCTGTTCAGGCCCGCCGCCCTCCCCCGCCGCGAGGGTGGGGACCGGGGTAGCAGGCGGCAGGGTGGGGACCAGAGTAGCGGTGGGTGGGACCGGGGTAGCGGTATCGGCGATGGCGAGTATTTCGGCGAGCTTGGGGTCACCGCTGGCAAAGTATATGGCAATGAACACACATGCTCCGATCAACAGGGTAAGGCCGGTCCAGGCGAAGATGAAGGCATTAGCCTGCCGGCGGCGGTTGCGCGGCACTTGGGTGTTGGTGATATGTGTGCTCATGCGTATTTACTCCTCTTTCGTCTCAATTCAAGTTAGGGATGGGATACCTCAGGGCACCACCTGCGCCAGTGCATCACAAGCCGGGCAACTGCCATCGGCCCGGATGATCGCATAGCCGGCCATCGGATCGGTGCCATAGTTGGCAAAGTTGACATTCCATACAATCATCAGGCGCACCTTGCCGCTCTGCCCATTGATGACTGCCGCGCCCGCCAGCCACGCTGCCTGCTGCGCTACCGTGGTGTCCTTCGCCCACGCGAACCAGCTTGGCAGCTCGCCGTAGCCCTCCGACGTGAGGTAACCCAGCTCGGTATAACAAACCGGGCGGCTCCCCCCAAATGGCGCCCAAGCACGATCGGTCATGCTCTGGAGGTAATATGTGGGATAGCCGCCGCGCGGATCACCGGAGAGCCAGTCGGGGGGCACGATGCCCTCGTTGTAGTGCACACCGATGCAATCCATGAAGTTTGCCGCGCCTGCATTCGCCATGCCCTGGTAGTAAACATCGTCGTTCCAAACCCCCGCCGAGGTGCCGCCAGCCGCATAGCCGGTGGGCGCCAGCGCGCCGCTGATGACCATGACATTACCATTGACGCCCTTGATCGCGTTGTATGCCGCCTCTAGCATCCTGGTGTATGCAGCGGGGTCGATCTGGCCGTTAGGCCATTCGTTCTCGATGTTCTGCTCGTTCCACACCTCGATGGCGTCCGGACCCAGCGCGGCTACCCCGCTGAGGAAGGCCGAAAAGTTGGCTATATAAGCGTCGAGACCGACCGCCGCAAGCTCGTTCGGGTCGCCGACGATGCCCAGCAGAATTTTGAGGCCGCTGTTATGCGCGGTGCTGATCGCGCCGACCGCCGTACCGGGGTCTTGGCCCATATGATAGCGAATCTGATCTTTTGCCCACTTCATATGGGCGCTCTGCATATAGCTGATCGAACCAAAGTGCGCCACATGTCCGCCGATCTCCAACGCCCCGGCGCTGCCGGAGGGCGGGGCAGGCGCAGGGTTGGCCCCGCCTCCCCCGGAGTTATTGGCCGGTGCCACATAGACGGGCGCGGGCGTCGCGGTGGGTTCGGGCGTGGGAGTGGGGGTGGCGGTCGGCTCGGCGACCGGGACCATCAGCTCGCCGCGCATCCCGCTAAGCGCGCCCTCCAGGTCGGCGACAATGCGGTAGTCGCCTTCCGCATCGGCGGTCCAGACGAAGGGAGTTGAAAGCCCCGCGACCGCCTCGCTCACGACGGTGCCACCTGCGGTGCGCACGGTCCAGCGCACCGCCAAAGGGTTCGGCACGGCGTCGGGCGGCACCTTTGCTTTGAATGCCGAAAGGGTATTCACCATATCGCCCATGCTGCCTGCATCGAACAGATCAAACACGCACACGCCGCCCAGATGCAAGGGCAATGCGCGGTCGAGCCGCGCACGCAGCACGCGCGGTGTAGTCAACCAGACACGCACGCCGCCATCTTCGATGTATGTGACACCGGTATCAGGGCTGGTGCCGCTGCTGCTGGGTGCCGGGTCGAGCGCGGCCTCGATGGTGGTGCCGGGCAGGAAGTAATCCAGATCGCCCGCATCGGAGCGCAGCTCGACCGTGCCGACCGAGGCTACCGCCTCTTGGTACGCGGTCGGGATAAAGCCGGTGCTGCCCTGGCGCACGCTGAGCGCCGAGGGTGCTATCAAGATTTTGTAGCGGCTAACCTCGGTAACGGCCCATCGCAACATCTGATCGACCATGCCGCCGGGCGTGTAGGCTGCCGGGTCGTTGGGCATATCAATCACTATCATGTCGGCGGAGCGGCCCAACCCCGCCCAGTCATACGCGCCGGTATCCCAAACGGGGCCATCTTGCACTGCCGCCGGCAGGAACACCGCCAACTGCCGCCCATCCGCATGGAGGTATCGCGCGAGTTCTTCGGCAAACAAACTATAGATGTCAATGTAGTCCGACGGCAGGCCGCGATAGTCAATCGCCAACCCGTCATATCCGTTCGCAGCGGCAAAGGCGCGCAGCTGGGTGATATGGGCGGCGCGTATGTCGTCGTTCTGGAACATCGAGGCGACCGTGCGCGAGTCGATGACGCTGGGGTCGCTGAAATTGCGCACGACGGGCATTACCAGGTAGCCGGCGTGCAGAACGAAGCCGGGCGCAAGTTCCCCCACCAATGCACCATCGGCGGTGGGCTGCAAGCCTGCCGGGAAGATAACGTTGAACACCAAAGTGTCCTCGGCCTTAACCACCTGATCCGGCTCGACGACGGCGCTCACCAGCGGCGGGATGGCCTGTGCCTTGAAGAGCGCAAGCGCGCGCGGCAGAGTCTTGACCTCGGCACGGAGTGCGTCGCCGGTGGCGCGCAGATGCGCAGGGACAAACTCCCATCTCGTGCCATCCCATGCATAAAGATCGATCTCGGCCAGATCGACGCCCGCCGCCACCGGCACATCCAGCGTGATGCTCGACGGGGCAACGCCGCGCGTCTCGATGGTATAGAGCTTATCCTGCATCTGGAGGATCGCGGGGATCGTGTTATAGGCGAGGGTTGCATCAGAAGCAGCTGCGCCGGAGCGGATGGTCTCGACATCATATGATAAGAGGCTCACCCCGAAGGTTTCGCCCGGCGCGCTGATATCGACCGAAAGCGTAAGGCCGCTTGCGTCGGTCAGCGCGGGGTTCGCGGCGTCGAGAGTAAGGTAGTCGTTATCCCCGGTCAAGCGCTCAATCAGAGAGAAGGGCGGCAAGAAAAGCAACACTCCGCCCACTATAACCGCCATCACAAAGAAGAAGACCGCAGTGCTCAAGCATCCGCCGCCGCGCTTCCCCTTGCGCGGGGGGGCGGTACGGGGCGGCTGCGATTGATAAGGGGAAGGTGTTCGCTGCGGTGCAAGGGGGGTGGTATCGTCAATGGACGGCACAGGCGTAGGGGCAGGCGTGGGCGCAGCAACGGGTGGTGTGCTCGCAGCGGGAGGCAGCAAGTCGAGGCTACCGGTATCTGTACTGCCGTCGGCATCGCTGCCGTATTGCGCTGTGGGGAACATATCATCAAATCCTTTGTTGCTGGCGTCGGTGCTGCCCGACGGCGGTTGGGTTGGTGGGTTGCTCATAACAGCCTATCCCTCGATTTCTCATTTTATGTATGCGCTATTGGCCCATCGCTGCGCCCAGCGTGATGCACGCGGGGCAAGCATCGCCGGGCCGGACGATAGCGTAGCCGGCCATCGGGTCGGCGCCAAAGTTCATAAAGTTCACATTCCATACGATCATCAGACGCACCCCGCTGTTGGATGCGATCACGGCAGCCTCGCCGAGCCATGCAGCCTGCTGCGCAACCGTAACCTGCTGCGCCCAGGCGAAGCCAGCCGAAAGGTCGCCGTAGCCTTCGGGCGTGAGGTAGCCCAATTCAGTGAAGCAGATAGGCCGCGCGCCACCGAAGGCCCCATTGTAGACCGAGATCATGCCGGTTAGATAGCGGGTGTAATAGCCATCACGCGGGTCGCCGCTGCTCCACGAGGGCGGCACAATGCCCTCGTTATAGTGCACACCGATGCAATCCATATAGTTCGCAGCCCCGGCTGCAGCCATGCCTTGAATGTAGCGATTATCGTTCCAGACCACATCGACGCCGAACGCGCCCTCGGCCCCGGTGGGGGCAAGTGCACCGCTGATGACCATCACGTTGGGGTTCGCGCCTTTGATGGCATTATAGGCAGCGGCGAGCATCCGTGTATAGGCTGCGGGGTCAATCTGGCCGGTGGGCCACTCGAGGTCGATGTTCATCTCGTTCCAAACCTCGATGGCATCCGGGCCAAGCGAAGCGACTCCGCCCAAGTAAGCGGCGAACTGGCCGATGTAGGCATCAATGCCGACCGAAGCCATCTGGTTAGGATCACCCACGATGCCGAGCAGCACCTTAAAGCCGTTCGCGTGCGCTTCGTTGATCGGGCCGGCGGCGTTGCCGGGGCCATCGCCCAGGTTATAACGAACCTGTATCTTTGCCCACGTCATGCCGGCGCGGTGCATATGGCCGGCGGCGCCGAAGCCGTTAACCTGGCCGCCCAGCTCAAAGCCGCCAGAGGCCACGCCTCCGCTGAAGACCGGGGCTTCGGGCGGCGGGGCCGGCGCATCGGCGGGTAGGTCGGGTACCGCATCACTGGCGATGATCGGCACAGAAGCAATATCGCCCTGCGTCTTGGTCAACCAACCGGCGATCCAGGCTTCTTCGAAGTCTTGATAGTCAATCTTATACCAGGGACCTTTCTCGGTGCGCCCGAGCACCTCGACCACGGCATCACCGGCCAAGCGGTCTACAACCTCATAGTAGATGCTGGGACCACTGCGAATGTTTAGACGGTTGCCCCCGGTATCGGGCACGGCCACAACCATATCGCCGCTCACCGGGATGGGCGTGCGAGAGGGACCGGCGGTGACATTGGGGTCGGCGGTGGCATTGGGGTCTTCGGTCGGGATGAGGGTTGCCGTGGGGCCGGCGGCGACCGATGCGCCGGGTGGTGTGAGGGTAAGTTCTTCAAAGGTGGGCGCGTTGACGACACCCAAACTGTTAATATCGGCATCGACATCCAGCAGCCAAGACGCGCCCCACAGCAGCAGCCCGTCAACCTCAAGGATCAACCACGGGCGCTCGTTGGCGTCGGCGGCCAGGGTGCGTCCGCGTACCGGCACCCACTCCCCTACCGGCAGGAAGCCCATAACCGGGTATTCGGTGCCGGGTCCGGCGCGCAGATTCAGGTCTTCAACGCCGGCGACGCGCGCATTGACGGCTGCGGCCTCGGTAGGGGTAGGCGTTGGGGTAAGTGAGGGTTTATATTCGGGCCGGTAATCGCTGGTCGGCGGTATGACGGTATCGGTGGGCGTGTTGGCGGGCGGTGTATCGGTAGACGTCGGTGCTTCAGCGACCGCCTCTGCCACCATCATATCAAGCGTTCCGACCGCAACTCTAAGTGCAGAGCCATCATCATCATGATATACAAAACCGAGGTTAGTGGTATAAGCGCCGGGCACGGATATGCTGCCATCAAGAACACCATCATAGGGCTGCTCGAAGGTCACTTCGCCGTCGGCATTGGTGATGAACCATGCGAAAACCGGAAGTGTAGCAAAGGGTATATCGCCTCCCTCCCGGTAAGCCTGGAGCACATCGGTGAGGTATGGAGCCGGGTCGGGATGGAACAAGCCATCGACCAAAACAGCGGCGAGGCCCTGCTCGGTGGCGTGCGTAAGCGCGGCGGAGAAGGAAGAGGCCTCGGCAACCCAAACGCGGTGCGTGCCGCCGTCGGGACCGGGGTAAGTATAGCTAAAGGCGTGAGCATCGGCGTCAAAGCCAAAGTCGGCGGGCGCGTCTTCGACCTGCACGACAAACGTGGTGTTGGTCAAAACATCGTCCTCAGAGCCATAAGCCGGTGAGCTAAAGGGAGCCAGTGCTTGCTCAAAACCGATTGGTATAACGGTGGTATCGTTTGCGTCGAGGCTGGCAGCGGCGACCAAAACGCCTACCTTGTCGGGAACGACCGCCTCAAGCAGTGCGTCGAGGTGTTCCGTCGAGGGGCTGAGCGCAGCCTTGCTCTGCAAAAAGACCGGATCGGCGAACCCGCCTAACGCGGCAAGATCATAGTCTTCGAGCCGGTTTGCTTCGACAACAATGCCCAATGATAGGCCTGCTTCATCGAATGCAGCAGCAGCGCGTTCAAGCAGCGCGGTGTAAGCGTCGGATGCGTCGGCGGGGAAGTCGAAGCCAAGCAATGCACCATCAAAGCCGGCTTCGCGCACAATATCGGCGAGCGCGACCATATCGGCGTCGGCGAGCGGGGCGACGTCACCATCAGGGGTGATGTTGCTCACCAAAGGCACAACCCGGTAACCCCAGTTGTTGGGGTCGATGCCATCGGCCAACGTACCATCGATTGTCCCGTCGGCTTGCAGATACCAACCGGTGGGCACGAGCACGTCTAGCCAGTCTAAGGTCGGGGCATCAAGGGTTTGGTCGGGATGGATGATGCCAAAAAGCCGTGGCTGTCGTTGATTGGATTGATCGGCAGCGATGGGATGGGTGGAGGTGATAGAGAGCAGCAAGAGAGCGATCAACATAAATCCTAAATATCGAATAGAGTTGTTTTTCACTTGAGACTAACTCCTATACCCCATGTGCGAAATAATGGCGCGCGGTCACCAACGTGGCCGTGCGCCCCCTTTGCACGCAACATAAACGAATAAGCCTGATCGGTTATCGCCGTGTACAAGCTGGCGAAATTGTAGCAAGGGGCCATAGATTTTGCAAAAGTCCGGCAAATGCGTACAATGTGCCGATTGCATAATGATCGGAGTTCTGTGAGCTGAGTAGTTACAAAAATGGAGGTGCGATGTCTAAGTCGGCAACAATTCGTGTGGTCGTAATAGCCTCTGCGTCGGCAGAGTGGCGTGCAGTGCGTGCGTATTTCCCCGACGTGACAACGCAAGAATCCCCTATGGGCGAATGGTTTGTGACCGAGCTAGAGGTCTCCGGCACACACGAGCCGGTATGCTTCTTCCACGGAGGATGGGGCAAAATCTCCGCCGCAGCCTCGGCACAATATGTGATCGACCGGTGGAACCCGCGCCTGCTGGTGAACCTGGGCACATGCGGCGGCTTTGAAGGCGCAATCGAGCGCGGCACAGTAGTGCTGGCCGAACGGACTATAGTCTATGATATCGTCGAACTGATGGATGACTACAGCGCAGCGCTTGAAAAATACATGACCGACATCGACTTAAACTGGCTCAGCGGGAAGTATCCACATCCGGTAGTGGAGGGCGTGTTGGTATCGGCAGATCGGGATTTGCTGGCAGAAGACATCCCGACGTTAAGGGAAGTATTCGAGGCTACAGCAGGCGACTGGGAATCGGGGGCGATCGCTTACGTGGCGGCGCGCAATAAGGTGCGCTGCCTGATTCTGCGCGGGGTCAGCGACCTGGTGAGCGCGGAAGGCGGTGAGGCTTACGACAATGTCGCCTTCTTCACAGAGCAGGCGCAGAACATCATGACCGAACTGCTTGGGTTCCTACCGGCGTGGATTGCGAAGGGCCTGTGATCTGCACCTCGGAGGGCGTGACCGACGCCACACCCTCTGAGGCAACCACGCCGCGCGGCTTACTGCCAGCTTAGCAGCAGCGCGACAAGGCCGTTGATCTCCGGCTCGGAAAGGCGCGCACCGAAAGACGGCATTGACGTACCATCGACGCCGTCCGTCACAATCGCACGCACACCAACCTCGCCCGCATCGGCGAGAGCATCGTTGGCGACAAGGGCCGGGGCAGCGCTGCCCTGTCCATCAGCGCCATGACACGCCGCACAGTTTGCCGCGTAGGTCTCCGCCGCCGTGTCGAGGTCTACGCTCACCTCCTCCACAGAGTCTGAGGGCACCGCGCTTGTGGGCAGCTCAATATCCAGGCTGGCGAGGTCCCATACACGCACCGTGTTATCCCCGGCTGCCGAAGCCAGCAACGCACCGTCGGGGCTAAATGCGACCGCGTTCACCACCCAGGTGTGCCCTTCCAAAACAGCAAGGGCGACAGGCTCTCCCACATCTGTAAAATCCCACAGCTTGATCGTGTGGTCACCGCTGGCGCTGGCGATAATGGTCATCGCAGCGTTGACCGCTAAAGCAGTCACACCGCGTTCGTGCACCTCGAACAAGAGATTATCGTCAGTTTCAAGGCTCCACACACCGAGGGTTTTGTCGTCGCTGCCCGAAAGCAGGAAGTAAGCCTCAGCATCGGCGAGCGTGCCAAAGACAAGGTCGGTCACCGCGCCCTCGTGACCTTCCAATACCTTCAGCTCCTCGCCTGTGAGCGCATCCCAAATGTGAATCTTGCCGGTTCCCCCCGCGCTGGCGATAAACTCATCGTCGGGGCTAAATGCGACAGCGTTCACGGCGTCTTTGTGCCCACCGAGCTTTATCAACAAGTTGCCGGTCTCAGTATCCCATAACCAGACCTTCTCATCCTTGCTGCCGGCAGCCAGCATCGAGCCGTCGCTGTTGAAGGCAACGCTGTTTACATTATCCTTCATCTCTAAGACGTGCAGCGCCTCACCGGTTGCCAGGTCCCAAAGCACAACGGTATCGTCTTTGCTACCGGTCGCAAGCATCGAACCGTCGGGGCTAAAGGCCAAGCTAAGCACGGGTTTCTCGTGCGCCTCAAAGACCTCTGCCGCGCCCGTCGCCACGTCCCAGAGCATCACCATACCCTGCTCATCGCACGAGGCCAAGATGCTACCATCAGGGCTAAACGTCACGTCCCACACCACGTCTTCGTGATCGATGATAATCACGTCATCTTGCGCCGCCAAAGGCGCCGAGAATGCAGCGAGGCTAGAGATGGCGAGTAGCGCTACTAGCAGCCCAACAAAGCCCGTATATCTATGCATCTTATTCTCCTAAATATGTCTATGCGATAGTGCAAAGTAATGATACTGTCTCATGCCATACAAATCAAATCACGCATCTGTTCACCGGCTCTCTGTGGGGGCTGGTGACCAAAGGGAATGCCCCCGGCTCAAAGCTCTAGATGAATAGATACCAAATCACGGGGCATTTAGGACGGGGCATTGGGTCAAACAAGGTGTTGGTGGTCTGGAGCAGCGCTCCGCCGAGGGAAAGCCTCAACGACGGCGGCGTGCCCATAATGAGGCAGCGAGCATCAACAGCGCACATACCGATAGCAGCACGCCGAGGAAGACCATCATCCGCCCTAGATCGCCTGTGGATGATGTTTCATCCACAACTACGAGCTTATCGGTGGGCGTGGGCGTAGCGGTCATGACCGGAACAGGTGTTGATGCGCTCATGTGGGTCTCTGCTGCGCCCAGAGCTTGATATTCCGAGCCGTTCATCCCTTCACCCGGCGATGGAGCACCGACCACGCCGCCATCTCCGCCACCGGATACTTGCGCTTCGTCTTCGGCGCGCTCGACCACACCGCCCGGCGGCGCTTCGGTATCCTCTGCCGACATATATAGATCATTCATGCCCGTCTCGCCGGCCTGAGGTGTCAGCGGGCGGGACGGAGCGACGGGCATTTGAACAGCGACCGGTGCAGCGGGGGATTCTGGTGTGCCTGGGAGCACGCCGGACAGCAAGAAGAAACCAACCGCCAGCACGAGCGCGGCCACCGCTCCCATAACACCGGCAAAACGCACACCGAGCCGTGCGAAGCTGCGCGTCTTACGGCCATACACGGCGGGGTCGAGCGTGAAGTCGCGCGGCGCGCGCAGCTGAGGGAGCGTGCGCAAGAGTTCGACGGTGGTACGCATCTCCTCCAGGTCCGCACGGAGTTTGGCATCTTGCGTCAGCAGTGCTTCGAGGTCCTGGCGTGCCTGGGGTTCGAGTGTATCGTCTATGTAGGCGGATAGCCGTTCGTCGTTTCGATCACGCTCGCCCATGCGCGCGTCACCTCGCGTAAATCACATATCTTCATTACTTAGACGGTAGCGACGCGGCAAAAGTTCCCTAACCGCGCGCAGACAACGACGCAGCTTACCGCGCGCTCGGCTGAGACGCGATTTGACCGTGCCGAGCGAAACGCCGGCAATCTCGGCAGCTTCATGATAGCTATAGGCCTGTACGTCGTGAAGCACAACAACGACACGCTGGTCATCCGGCAATGCGTTGATGCAATCTTGTATTGCTTGGGCAAGCGCGCTGTCTTCGGCATGAGCTTCGGGGTTATCGGACTGCCGGTCGAGGACATCGGTGTAATCGAGCACATCGAGCGGGACGGATGGCCGACGCTTGCGCCGCCGCAGTTCGTCATAGCAAGCGTTGGTGACGATGCGCATCAGCCAACTTCGAAACTTGCCCCCTCGGAAGCGCCGGATGCTGCGGTAGGCCGAGATGAACGCATCTTGTACCGCGTCGCAAGCCGCGTCGTGTTCACCCATAATACGATAGGCCACATTGTACACCGCGTCTTGGTGATGCAGCACCAAAGCGTTGAAGCAATCTATGTCACCGCGCTGTGCGGCTTCAATCAGCGCTGCTTCATCCATAGCACTCTCGGTTTCTCTGATGCCACGCTTCGTGCCTTGATTGGTTGACGCCGCGCGGGAGTTGGCGTATACTCTTGCCTGCGCCGGAGTGGCGGAACTGGCAGACGCACGCGACTCAAAATCGCGCGGGCTTAACACCCATGTGGGTTCGATTCCCACCTCCGGCACCACATTACCCAGCATAAATTTGTCGCGGCGTCTCTACGCCGGGGCAAATTTTTATTTTAACGCGCGCGGCGCAGTCTAACGCACTTCAGGACGGCAGACGATAGCCTTCCTCGGTGAGCGGTAGGGTGAAGAAAAACGTTGTCCCCACACCCAGCTCGCTTTCAAGCCACATCGTCCCGTCGTGCGCCTCGACAATGCGCTTGGCGATGGTAAGCCCCAAGCCCGTACCCTGTGCATAGCCTTCGGTATC
>CAZJBO010000036.1:0-12638 GCA_964544075.1 uncultured Anaerolineae bacterium | reverse complement strand
TGACCCCCATCGGACCGGCACAGCGTCGCATCCCGGTGCGGTTTTACCTCGTAGCGGTGCTCTTCATCCTCTTTGACATCGAAGTTATCTTCTTCCTACCCTGGGCGGTGGTGTTCCGTGGCCTGGGCTTCTTCGGCTTGGGGGCTATGGGCGTCTTCGGCTTCATCCTCGTCATCGGCCTTATCTATGAGTGGAAGAAAGGAGCGCTCGAATGGGAGTGACGCGCAAACTGGGCAACTATGGTGTGGTATCCACTACCCTGGAACAAGCGGTGAACTGGGCGCGCGTCGGCTCGATGTGGCCTATGTTGTTCGGCTTGGCCTGCTGCGCCATCGAGATGATGAGCGCGCAAGCACCGCATTATGACATGTCACGCTTTGGTATGGAGCTGATGCGCGCCAGCCCACGCCAGTCAGATTTGATGATCGTCGCCGGGCGTGTCACCCGCAAGATGGCGCCGGTGCTGCGCCAGCTCTACGACCAGATGCCCAACCCTAAGTGGGTGGTGGCGATGGGCGACTGCGCCTCGTGCGGCGGCATCTTTAATAACTATGCCGTTGTGCAGGGCGTTGACGAGATCGTCCCGGTTGACGTGTATGTGGCGGGCTGTCCGCCCCGCCCTGAACAGCTGATCCAGGGCATCATTGCACTGCAAGAGAAGGTTAAAGGCGAGAAGCTGGAAGATTGGGCTTAGGTAAACGGGGGACCCCATGCTAAAAGACCCGATAGAAGCACTGCAAGCGGCCCACCCCGACGCCGTGCGAGAGGTGACCCAAGCCTTCGGCGAGACGACGCTTGTCGTTGCGCGCGCGTCCATCGTAGAGGCACTGGCCTTTCTGCGTGATACGCCGGGGCTGGAATACAACTTCCTCGTCGATATTACCGGTGTAGATTACCACCCCGCCACGCCGCGCTTTGCCATCTGCTACCACGTATACGCGATGCTCTCGGCGCGCGTGCTGCGCCTAAAGGTCTATGTGCCGGAGGACGACGCCGTGCTGCCATCCCTGGTGAACGCCGGGTGGCCGCTGGCGAACTGGCCGGAACGCGAGATACAAGACATGCTCGGCATCGACTTTGCCGGGCACCCCGATAAACGCCGCCTCCTCATGCCCGCCGACTGGGAGGGGCACCCCTTGCGCAAAGATTACCCGCTCGGCGCCGAGCCGGTCGCTTTCTCGTTTAGCTGGCAAGACCGCGACGCCACCAAGCCCTATGCCAAAGAATAGCCCGCGAGTGAGGCCACAGCGATGACAAGCACAGCAACGTCACCCATTTCCGATTGGCAAGGCGAGCAAGACGCACTAGAAGCCCTCAGAGGCATCGTCTCCAAACGCGCCCTGGCCGGTGAAACCATGCTGCTGAACATGGGGCCACAACACCCCTCAACCCACGGGGTACTCCGGCTGCTTCTGGAGCTGGACGGCGAGGAGATTGTCACTTGCAACCCCGAAGTCGGCTATCTGCATACCGGCATCGAAAAGCAGATGGAGGCGAAACCCTACCTCCAGGCCATCACCATGACCGACCGCATGGATTACCTCAATCCACCGGCCAACAACCTGGTCTTTGTCATGGCGATCGAGAAGCTCTGTAGCCTAGAGGTACCCCCACGTGCACAGGCCATCCGCGTCATCTTCCTAGAGCTGATGCGCATCGCCAGCCACCTTGTATGGCTGGGCACCTTCGGCCTCGATATGGGCGCGATGAGCATGATGCTCTATTGCTTCCGCGAGCGCGAACACATCCTCGAAATCTCCGAGATGATATCAGGCCAGCGCATGATGGGTACCTACTTCCGACCCGGCGGCCTGTGGCGCGACGTGCCGGAAGCATTCGGCCCGGCGATGCGCGACTTTGTGGGCTATATGCCCGCCAAACTGCGCGACTACGAGCGCCTCTTGGCACACAACCCAATCTGGGTCGAGCGCACCCGGCACATCTGCCCCATCAGCGCGCGCGATGCACTCCGCTGGGGCCTCACCGGGCCAACGCTGCGCGCTTCGGGCGTCAACTTCGATCTGCGCAAAGCCCTGCCCTATTCAGGCTACGCACAATATGACTTTGATGTCCCCCTGGGGCCGGACGGCGGCGATGTCTACGACCGCTATTGGTGCCGCTTCCAAGAGATGTGGCAGAGCTTGCGCATCATAGAGCAAGCGCTCGACCGGCTGCCGGACGGCCCGGTTATGTCGGACGACCGCAAATTTACGCCCCCGCGCCGCGCCGCGCTCGGCACGAGCATGGAGGCGCTCATACACCACTTCAAATATTGGACCGAAGGCATCCGCCCCCCGAAGGGCGAGGTCTTCGTCATGATCGAAGCCGCGCGTGGCTTGATGGGCTGCTACCTCAGCAGCGACGGCGGCCCACACCCACACCGCGTCCACTTCCGCCAACCGACCTTTATGCACATCAGCGCGCTGCCCCACATGGCACCGGGCTGGCTGCTGGCAGATATCATCGCCATCCTGGGCGGCATCGATATCGTCTTGGGCGACGTGGACCGCTAGAGGGCCAAGCACAGAGGGGGAAAGCGTGTTAAAGGAAAAATATCGCGACCAGATCGAGAAAACCCTGGGCAAATATCCCGACAAACGCTCGGCGGTCATGCCCTTGCTCTACATGGCACAAGAAGCCTACGGCCACCTCTCGACCGAAGCCATCGACGCGGTAGCAGAAATCTGCGCGCTGAGCCGCACCCAGGTCAAATCCATCGCCGGCTTCTACACCATGTATCACGAACAGCCACGCGGCAAGTTCCACCTGCAGGTCTGCACCGACCTGCCCTGTGCCTTGCGCGGCTCCGAGCAGTTCCTCGCCGAGCTGAGGGCCTACCTGGGCATCGACGAAGGCGAGATTACCGAGGACGGCTTGTTCTCGATAGAGCATGTGATGTGCCTGGCGGCTTGCGACCGGGCACCGGTAATGCAGATCAACTTTAGCTACTGCCTGGGGATGGACATCGAAAAGGCAAAATCCATCATAGAAGAAATACGCACAAGCGGGGAATACACACCATGAGTCTCACCATACGCCACCTGACCAACGATGACTACGACGCCATCATCGCGCTATGGCAGGCTGCCGGCCTGCCCATCCACATACATGGCCGCGACTCGCGCGCAGCCTTCGCCCAACAAATGCAAACCGGCCACCAAACCATCCTCGGCCTTGAGAAGGACGGCGTCCTAATCGGTGTGGTGCTCACCACACACGACGGGCGCAAAGGCTGGATCAACCGGCTTGCGGTCCACCCCGACCATCGGCGGCAGGGCCACGCGCAACGGCTTATCACCGAGGCAGAGCACATACTGCGCGAGGGCCAGGGGATGACGGTCATCGCAGTGTTGATCGAAGACTGGAACGAGGCAAGCATGGCGCTCTTCCAGAAGACCGGCTATGCCACGTTCGACGGAGGTGTACACTACCTGAGCAAGCGCACCAACGCAGATGCGTAGCGCCCGCCCTACATTAAGCCGGGTTGAGAACCGGATACGCCCTAACCGATTGGAGTTTCCTATATGACCCATATTCTGCTTAGGGACCAAGACATCAAAGACATCTGGCAGTTTGAAGCATACACGGCAAACGGCGGCTATGATGGTCTACGGCAGGCCTTGACCCTCACGCCCGACGCGGTGATCGATATCGTCAAGGCATCCGGGCTGCGCGGACGCGGCGGCGCGGGCTTCCCGACCGGCGTCAAGTGGGGCTTCATCCCCAAAGATAGCCCGGTCAACTATGTGGTTGTCAACGCCGACGAGAGCGAACCGGGCACCTTCAAGGACCGACAGCTCCTGGAAGGCAACCCGCATCAGGTCATCGAAGGCGCCTTGATCGCCGCCTATGCGGTGCGCGCAAAGGCAGTCTACATCTACTGCCGAGGCGAGTTCTGGGACCTGGCACACGCGCTCGACGCGCGCATCAAAGAGGCACGCGCGGGCGGCTGCGTCGGCGCGGACATCTTAGGCAGCGGCTGGAGCTGTGAGGTCTATACCCACCTGGGCGCGGGCGCATACATCTGCGGCGAAGAGTCGGCGCTGCTCAACTCGCTGCAAGGGATGTTGGGCCAGCCGCGCGTGCGCCCACCCTTCCCCGCCCAGAAGGGCGGCGGGCTGTATTACGAACCCACCGTAGTGAACAACGTCGAGACGCTGGCGAATGTGCCATACATACTCAGCAACGGCGCCGATGCGTACCGCCGCTTCGGTACCGAGCGCAGCCCCGGCGTCAAAATCTTCTGCCTCAGCGGGCACGTGACAAAGCCGGGCAACTACGAATTGCCGCTCGGCACCACACTGCGCACCCTGATCTACGTGCATGGCGGCGGCATCCCGGACGGCAAAGCGCTCAAGGGCATCCTCCCCGCCGGGGCCAGCGCGCCCATCCTCCCCGCCACCCCTGCCGTGCTCGACACCCCATTGACCTATGAGGATATGGCAGAGGTCGGCTCATCGCTGGGGTCGGCATCGCTGATCCTGCTCGACGAGGATACCGACATGGTATGGGCCGCGCTTAAGATGGTGCGTTTCTTCGCACATGAAAGCTGCGGGCAATGCACCCCCTGCCGCGAAGGATGCTACTGGATGGCGCAGCTCCTGACACGCATCCACCGGGGCGAAGGCAGCCCCGACGATGTAACATTGCTCGGCACAGTCGCCGCGCAGATACAAAATAAGTGCTTGTGCGCGCTCGGCGAGTTCGCGATCAATCCGGCGTTGGCAACGATCGAGCACTTCCGGGCCGACTACGACGCAGCGGTCGGCAGCGGGGCGCGCGCCACCGCGCTGCGTGGGGAGAGAACGGGGCTATGAGCGAGACCGTCACGATCTACCTGGACGACAAACCATGCGCGGTGCCCAAAGGGGCAAACTTGGTCGATGCCGCCAAGATGCACGGCGTCGATATCCCCGTGTTCTGCTACCACCCCAAGCTAAAACCGGCGGGCAAATGCCGCATGTGTCTGGTAGAGCTGGGTGCCGAGCAACGCGACCGTGCGACCAGCGCGCCGGTGCTCGACTCTGAAGGCCACCCGGTGGTACGCTGGCATCCCAAGCTCGCGACCGCCTGCACCACCACGACCGCCGAGGGGATGCATGTGCGCACCCTCAGCGCGCTGGTCGCGCGCGGGCGCAAGGATGTGCTCGAATTCCTCCTGACCAGCCACCCGCTCGACTGCCCCACATGCGACAAGGGCGGCGAATGTTTGCTACAAGACCTCACGGTTCGGCACGGCCCCGCCGTCTCGCGCTTCCTCTTCACCGAACAGCAGCTGCTCGATAAACACGTACCACTGGGCGAGCAAATCTGGCTCGACCAAGAACGCTGTATCCAGTGTGCGCGCTGTGTGCGCTATTGCGAAGATATCGTCGATGACCCGGTGCTAGACTTCTATCAACGGGGCCGCCGCCTGCAGATCATCTCGGTCAGCGAACCCGGCTTCGATAGCAAGTTCTCCGGCAACACCACCGACCTCTGCCCGGTTGGGGCGCTGACAACCGCCGACTTCCGCTTTGGCGCGCGCCCCTGGGAGCTGACCAACACGCCGAGCATCTGTGCGCACTGCCCGGTGGGGTGCAACATCACGCTAGGCACACGCCCAGACCGCGCCGCCGCCGGTAAACGCATCATCAAGCGGGTGATGCCCCGCCAGAATGAGCAGGTTAACGAGATATGGATATGCGATAAGGGTCGCTTTGGGCACCACTTCGCCCATGCCGCCGACCGTCTGACTGCACCGCTGCTGCGGCAGAATGGCGCGCTGGAGACGGTGGGCTGGAACTTTGCGCTCGACGCTGCTGCTAACGCGCTGCGCGATGCCGGAGACCAGATCGGCGCGCTGGCCGGGCCGATGCTCTCCAACGAAGACCTCTGGGCCTTGCGTAACCTGCTGGCGGGCTGTGGCGCATCCGCGCCGGGCGTCTGGCCGGCAGAGATGGCAGGCGGTGATCTGCCCGCCGAGTTTGGCTTACCCTCCGGCAGCAACTTCGGCGACATGGGCGCAGAGACCTGCTTTGTGGTGCTTGCCACCGACCTCGAAGAGGAAGCGCCAATGTGGTGGCACCGCGTCAAGACGGCGGTCGACCGGGGCGCGGCGTTGGTCGTGCTCAACGGGCGCGCTACCAAGCTCGACCGCTATACGCCGCACGTGGTCCACTATAAATACGGCACCGCGCGCGCGGCCTTCGACGCGCTGGTGCGGCGCGCCGTAGACTTCCGCCGCATCCCGCACATCGAAGGCGCCGAGGCGTGGCACGCCGCCTTTGCAGATGTCGCCCCAGGTAATAAAGCCGCCGGTGCTGCCATCAAAGCGGCGGAGAACCTGGTATGCATCATCGGGACGGAGGGGCTGGGGCACGCCGCACATGAGGCCCTATTGCAGGCAGCGGCAAACCTCCTCACCGCAAACGGACACGTGGGCAAGGTTAACAACGGCCTGCTGGCGGTGTGGCCGGGCGCGAATACGCAAGGCGCGCTCGACATGGGCTTCGCACCGGAGCACACCGCGCGCATCTTGCACACGCTCGACCGCTTCAAAGTGTTGGTGATCGCCGGGGCCGACCCGCTGCGTGATGATATGGCGACGGCGGAGGCACTGCGGACGTATAAAGAGAACGGCGGGGTCATCATCATGACCACCATGTTCATGACCGCCACCGCCGCGCTCGCCGATGTGGTGCTGCCCCGCCTCAGCTTCGCCGAGCGCGAGGGTACCTTCACCAGCGGCGAGCGGCGCATACAGTGCTTCTCCCGCGCCATCGAGCCGCGCGGCGGCGCACGCCCCGACTGGCAAACCTTCTCGAAGATCGGCGTCAGCTTGGGGCAAGGCCCGCTGAAATACAGCGCGGCGGCGCTGCGGGCCGAGATCGCGCAGCACCTACCGCACTATGCCGAGGCACGCTCCGACAACGCGCAGTGGCCGACCATCGCCGAGCGCCCCGGCTATACGCCCCGGCTCAGGGTGCCGGCGCCGCAGGCCCCGCTTGCAGCGGCAGAGGACACGCTATTGATCGTGCCGGTCCGCCTGCTCTATGACCGGGGGATTGCGTTCTACAAGACTGCGCTCGTCCACGCACGCACGCCGACGCCCTACGTGGTTCTGCACGCCGAGGACGCACAGGCGCGTGATATACAAGACGGCGCGATGGTGCGCATATCGGTGGCGGGATGCTCGATACGCGCACACGCGCGGGTGATGACAGAACCGGATGTGCCCAAAGGGGCCGCGCTCCTGCCGATGGACCTGGACGAGGCCGCTACCCTGACACGTACCGTTGCCCTGGGCAGCGTGAGCAGACAGGAGACGTAGCGTATGGAAACAACATATCTGGCCTGTACGGGGAGCTGTGAAGCCATCCGCGTCTCGGTGTTGAGCCTAGCCATCTTCTTCACCTTGACCGGGGCCTTTGCCTACACCACCTGGCTGGAGCGGCGCTTTATCTCGATGATACAAAACCGCATCGGGCCGAACCGCGTCGGGCGCTTTGGGTTGCTGCAGCCGGTCGCCGACGGTATCAAGCTGATCTTCAAGGAAGACATCACGCCCTACATGGCCGATAAGGTCGTGTTCTGGCTTGCGCCGGTCATCACCGCTGTACCGGCGATGGCGGTGCTGGCGGTGGTGCCGCTCGCGCCGAGCATCCCGATATGGATTGCAGGGCGCTGGTATGTCATCTCGATGGCGCTCGCCGATGTCAACGTGGGCGTTGTCTATGTGCTGGCGATCACAACCATCGCAGTGTATGGGATCACGCTTGCGGGTTGGTCGAGCGCCAATAAGTACAGTATGCTCGGCGGCATCCGCGCCACCGCGCAGATGATTAGCTATGAGCTGAGCTTAGGCACGGCGCTTGTCGTGCCGATCATGCTGGCCGGGAGCATGAGCTTCGGCAAGATCATTGATGCCCAACACCGGCTCTTGTGGTTTGTCTTTCATAACCCTCTGGCGGCGTTGATCTTAATCATTGCGATGCTGGCGGAGGTCAACCGCACACCCTTCGACCTGCCCGAAGCCGAGCAAGAGCTTGCCGCCGGATACCATACCGAATACAGCGGCATGAAGTTTGCCCTGTTCTTCATGGCCGAGTACATAAAGATGGTGGCGGTGAGCGTGATCGCACTCGCGTTGTTCTTCGGCGGGTACGGCGGCCCCGGCGTCGACTCTGACTTTGCACGCGGCACATTGGAGATCGACAACCCGACCGACACGCCGGTCACGATTGAGGCGAAGACCTTAGTGTACAACGACACCGAGGACGCCGCACGGCGTGTGTTCTTCGAAACGCAAGAAGATGTCCGGGTGCCGGCGGGCGGCAGCGCCCGCGTGCCGATTGAAGCACACATGCGTTCGGTGGGTTTGGTGGGCAATGTGCAGGCCGGGACGCTCAGCATCGTGGAGGGCATAGAGGGCGTGCATGTCACCAACCCGGCGCCGACCACGGGCGGTGGGCAGGCTTTTATCCTGGGGCCGCTGCTGGGGGGCCTCTATGTGGGGCTAAAGGTCATCCTCTCGTTGATGATGATGATCTGGATACGCGGGACCTTCCCTCGCTTCCGCTATGACCAGCTAATGGCTTTCGGTTGGAAGTTCATGCTGCCGATGGCGCTGCTGGCGGTGGCATGGACAGCGTGCGCGCAGGTGCTCGGTGACGAAACCGGCAACTCAAAGGTTTACCCGGCGGCGGTTTCGGCGCAGTATGTATTGATCGCGGCAGTGATCGTGTTTGGGGTGCTCTGGAGCTATGGACGCGAGCACTGGCCGAACTTCCGGCTTTGGCAGAAGTAAGAAGTCTGGCGTCTGGGGTCTGATGTTGACAGAGATTGCCAGATCAACCCGGTAGTTGGGCAACGCTGACCGTAGGGAACGCCGGTGGTTACCGGGTTATTTCGTCAACTTCCATAAGCGTCAGGCCATGCGCGAGGGGGTTAAAAGCCCAGAGGTGGTGGAGCAGATGATCGGACAATTGGTACGCGGGCTGGCGACAACAATCAAACACGTCTTCCGGAAGCCGGTTACTATGCAGTATCCGGAGTTTGTGCCGCCTTTGCAGCCGCGCTATAAGGGGCGGCACTGGCTGCACCGCTATGATAACGGGCTGGAGAAGTGCATTGGCTGCGCGCTCTGTGCGGCGGCGTGCCCGGCGGACGCGATCTGGGTCGAGGCGGCAGATAATACCGACACGGTGCGCTACAGCCCCGGCGAGCGTTACGCGAAGACCTACGAGATCAACTATCTGCGCTGCATCTTCTGTGGTTATTGCGAGGATGCCTGCCCGACCGAGGCGATCGTGTTGGGACACGATTACAAGCTCGCGTTCCAGACACGGCAGGACGCGATCTATACTAAAGATGCGCTGCTCGAAGCCGTGCCGCCCGGCGGCGCGCCGACCCCACAGGCGGTCGAACCGGGCAGCTTTGACCGTGCCATCCCCGTGATGGAGAACCCGGAGTAGTGGGGCAGCCGAGGCAAGGAGGCCGTTATGGGGTTTGAGAGCATTATCTTTATCATCGTAGGCGCGGTAGCCATTGCAGCGGCGGTGGGAATGCTCTTTAGCAAGAACGCCGTGCACAGCGCCTTGTTCCTCATCTTGAACCTGGCGTGCGTGGCCTTCTTCTATCAGCTGCTAAATGCGCCCTTCCTGGCGATGGTACAGATCACCGTATATGCCGGGGCCATCATGGTGTTGTTCTTGTTCGTGATTATGCTCTTGGGCGCCGAACAGCTACGCACTAAGTATCGCCACATCGCCTGGCAAGTGCCGGTCGCCTTCGTGCTCGCGGCGGTCTTCCTCATCACGGTTGGCGTAACCATCGTCACAGGCCACATGCCCGGCCCTGCTGCGGTAGACGAGGCGCAATCCGCGGTCTACGGCGGCCCCGCCGACATCGGCGCACGCCTCTTTACAGGCTACCTGCTGCCCTTCGAGATGATCGCGGTGCTGCTGCTGGCGGCAATGATCGGCGCGGTGGTGCTCTCACGCGGGGAAGACCGGGGACAATCGCGGGCAGAACGCCGCCGCCGTGCCGCACAGGTCCAGGAAGAGATGCGCCGCGCGGCGGCCCATGCCGCCAAACCAAAAGTCGGCGACTAGGCAAGGAGTGGCAGCATGGACGTACCGATCAATACCGGAGCTTATGTCATATTAAGCGCGATCTTGTTTACGCTCGGCGTGATCGGCGTGCTGATCCGCCGCAACGCCATCTTGATGTTTATGTCCGTCGAGCTGATGTTGAATGCAGCAAACCTCGCGCTGGTAGCGTTCGCACGCCAATATGAACAGCTCGAAGGCCACCTGCTCACCTTCTTCGTGATGACCGTAGCGGCAGCCGAGGTTGCGGTGGGCCTTGCCTTGATCGTGGCGATCTACCAATCGCGCGAGAGCATCGACGTTGACGAACTAAATGAGATGAAGCATTGATGTTACGCCACGATACAGGACCGCTTGTTTATTAAGGGGGAACTTATTCATGGAAGGCGTCTTTAACCTGGTGCCCCTGGTTATCCTGATCCCGCTGGCCGGTCTCCTGCTTAATATGTCAATCGGGCGGCGCATGAGCGAGCGCGCGGTTGCATACATCGCGGTGGGGGCGGCGGGGGCGGCCTTCATCATCGCGGCTGTGCTGGCGCTGGGCCTGACCTCACACCCAGAGGGACGCATCGTCCACATCGCCGATTGGATTAAGCTCCCCGCCGCCGGCGTAGACATCGCATGGGAACTGCGCGTCGATACCCTCAGCGTGACAATGATGCTTGTCGTGACCGGCGTCGGCGCGCTCATCCACATCTACGCGGTCGGCTATATGCACGGCGACCCAAACTTCACGCGCTTCTTCATCTACATGAACCTGTTCCTGACCGCCATGCTGACCCTGGTTTCGGGCAACAGCTTCTTGGTCTTGTTCGTCGGCTGGGAGCTTGTGGGCTTATGTTCGTTCCTGCTCATCGGCTTCTGGCGACATAGAGACAGCCCCGACCCCGAAACCGGCGAGATAGCCGGATATAAAAACTCTGCCGCCGCCAAGAAAGCCTTTGTCGTAAACCGCATCGGCGACTTTGGCTTCATCCTGGCGATCCTGCTGCTCTGGTGGGCCTTTGGCACGCTCGACTACGGGCCGATCGGCGGCGCAGCACACGGTGATGTACACGCGGAAAGCACAAGCGTAGAGGTAGAAGAAACTGCCACCTTTATCGCGCCGGATGGCCGCTGCATACCCAACGGGGAGGGTATCTTCACGATGGTCGAAGGCTTTGTGGCAGCGCAATGCGATGTCGATTTGGGCGGACGGCGCATCCCCGTCGGCGTTCTCCTGACCGTAGTCACGCTCCTGATGCTGCTCGGCGTGGCGGGCAAGAGCGCCCAGATACCGCTCTTCGTCTGGCTGCCCGACGCGATGGCCGGTCCCACCCCGGTGAGCGCCCTCATCCACGCGGCGACAATGGTCACGGCAGGCGTCTACCTGGTGACGCGCAGCAACCTGCTCTATGAGGCAGCACGGGGCGTACAGGTCCTGCCGCTGGGCCTCACCTCGTCTGACGTAGTAACCCTAATCGGCGCGCTGACCGCGTTCATGGCCGGTACGGTCGCCCTGGCGCAGTGGGACATCAAGCGCGTGCTGGCCTACAGCACCGTGAGTCAGCTCGGATTCATGGTGGCGGCGGTCGGGCTGGGGGGATACGTCGCCGGTATGTTCCACCTGGTCACGCACGCCTTCTTCAAGGCGCTCTTGTTCATGAGCGCCGGATCGGTCATCCACGGGGTAGAGCACGGACATCAACACGGCGCAGATGAGGCACGTACGTTTGGATACAAGAGGGGCGTGCTAGACCCGCAAGATATGCGCAACATGGGCGGCCTCCGACAGCGGATGCCGGCCACCTTCGCGGTATACGTCATCGGCGCGCTGGCATTATCCGGCATCTTCCCACTCGCCGGTTTTTGGTCGAAAGACGAGATATTGCTCGACGCTTACCGGCACGGCACCGAGCAGGGCAGCGCGGTCGGCTGGATCGCCCTTGTCCTCCTGCTCGTGGCAGCGGTGTTCACCGCCTTTTATATGGGGCGACAAGTCTTCATGATCTTCTTCGGCACGCCGCGCAGCAATGCCGCCGCACACGCTCATGAGAGCCGCCCGGTGATGGTCTGGCCCTTGATCGTGCTGGCCGGGCTAAGCGTGGTGGGCGGGACGCTCAACCTGCCGGGCACACATGCCTTTAGCACCTGGCTGGCAAAGAGCGTGCCCCACGCACACTCCGCCGCGTTTAACCTCAGCCTGGCGGCGCTGGCGCTGACGCTGGCCGGCGGCGCGGTCGGGCTGGCATACCTGATCTATGGCCGCCGGCCAGCGCTCCGGCCCGACGGGGCCGACCCGATAGAGGGGAAGTTGGGGGTGCTCTGGCGCTTCTTGCATGGCAGGTGGTATTGGGACGAGGCATACGCTGCGCTGGTGGCGGCCTTTAACACGGCGGGGAACTTCCTTGCCTTTACGCTCGACCGGGACTTGTGGCACGACTTCTTCCACGAGAGGGTCATCTATGGCAGCTTCAACACAGCAGCGCGCTTCTTGGGCGCCTTCGACCTGGGCTGCATCGACCGCCTCGTCAACAGCATCGGCCCGGTGATGGCCGGGGTCGCGGG